>JBCBQE010000234.1:0-8632 GCA_039820385.1 Cyanobacteria bacterium J06635_10 | reverse complement strand
AGGGAAAACACAGTTTTATCCACAAAAGTAAATCATCCCGAGGGAAAGTACAATTACCTTGGGATGATTGGCAAATTCTAGATTTATAAATCAGTAAGGTAGTCTAAAAAATCATTCGCTACGAGTCACATCTGTTCCTGATACTGCTACAATCACCCAAGCTCATTGATAAAACTTGAGAATTAATAGATTCTCCTACCTTATTTTCTTCCGCATTGGTTACATTTGGCATTAACAGTAGTACCAATAAGCTAGCTAAAATTGATAGTCTAAGTTTTATTTCCTTCATTGTAAAATCCCTGATTCTTTATTGTTTTTTAAAATTGTATTGATATCGGATTTATGCACTCAAAAACTTATTTAATAGCTTTAGGCGCAGACTCTGGTGTTATTTCTACAGATGCATTCCATAGAACTATCTCTCATACATCATTGATTGAAACTCACAAACCTAAGAAAAAACTCTTTCCCCCCAACTAGGTATAAGTCCTATTATTTTTATAACACTCATTTATATTTTTTATTGTGAATTGTTTTTCAAATTTAAATAAAGTTTAAACAACTAACTCAATCTATTATCAATAAATACTTTGATTAATCATCTTAATTCCGGTTTTATACCGATAAAATCTCATATAGCTGCTACCTTCATCCCTATTATCCGAGAGTTTAGGAGTGAACAAAGCCGGATTATAAGTAATTTAACTGATATTATCGCTCTTGCTTTATTTATCCTTTTTGAATAGACTTATACGTTGAATCCAGATATACTTCAACTTCCGGTGGTTTATTGGTGAAACGAATGTAAAAATTATTATTTTCCGCAGGTTGCTCTAATACTTTGGCATAAATATCTCCACTTCTGTCTGCATTATTTATCGATATCAATAGATTCATTTTCAGATTTGTTAAAGCCTTAGGAATCGAAATCAGTTCATCCGAATTTATTTCAACTAAGGCAGCATTCTCTGAAAGCTTAACTAACTTAGCTGTTTGCAATTTGTCACTAATATCTTTACCATCTAAAATCGCGTATTCAAAGGGAATTGCTTCAGACAAGGGAAAAAAGACTTCTTCCTGTTTCTTCAAATAAAGATTGTAATCCCCACCAATACCACCAACTTCATAAATAGTTATCGGATTTTGAACGCCTTTTGGTTTAACTTCCCGCTCTCCGATAATTTTTACAATTGGCTCGGCTCCCTTTAAAGTCGATTCAGAAATGAAAATTTGTCCCCCAAGGGTATAGGATTCAATCCGATAAGTTAAATTAACTTGCTTGCCGACAATTCCATACTTAGTGCGTTTCTCAGAACCGATATTTCCGACTACAACTTCCCCAGTATTTATACCGATACCCATTTCTAATTTCGGCAATCCCATTTCTTTCATTTTTTGATTAACTGGTTCCATCGCTTGCTGCATCGCTATAGCACAAGCAATTGCTCTAGTAGCGTCGTCTTCTCTGGCTGTAGGTGCGCCAAAAAGTACCAGAATTCCGTCTCCCATAAATTCATCAATGGTTCCCTGATACTCGGTTATCACATCAGCCATATATCCCAAGTACAGATTAATAATTTTGATTACTTCCTCAGCGGGTAATCTTTCCGAGGTTGCCGTAAAACCCCGCAAATCTGAAGTAAAAATGGTAATATTCCGACGTTGACCTCCTAGTTTAAGACCTTCAGGACTTTCGAGCAAGTTGGCGACGACTTCATTATTTAAATAACGTCCAAATGTTTTGCGAATTTGACTCGCTGTTTGAGCCATATAAGCGGTTACACCAACCACAGAGCCTAGCAATCCCAACATTGCTGGTACAGCCGGAATCCACCAACCCCCTAAAAAAGCAATATAGCAACTGCTAACTAAACAACAAGCCGCGATGGAAATACTAGCAATAGGTAATAGTTTTTGTTTACTTAACCTTTGTAGCCATATTAAAATAGCTCCAAGTAATGACCAACTAAAAATCCACAACCATTCGAGTTGTTCATTCCAAGTTTTAATCAAAGGGCGTGAGTCCAATTCGGCACTTAATATTTGACTGATAGCATTAGCATGAATGGTAACTCCTGCCATGCGTCTGGGAGTACTAAAAAGAGTACTGCTATAAGGCGTGTAAAATAAATCTTTCAAACTTGAAGCTGTCGAACCTATAAGTATAATACGTCCCTTTATCAAATCTTTGGGAATGCGATTCTCTAAAACATCTATGATAGATACCCTTTGAAACTTTTCTATATCTCCACGGTAATTTAGCAGTACTTGATAGCCTTTATCTGGAGCACCAACATAACCACCATCATTACCCTGGAAACGTGTAAATATAACTTCACCGACTTTTATCAAAAAATCCTCTGTCTGTCCAACCTCAATGCCCCTATCATTGAGGTAAAGATAAGCAAGTTTAAATGAAAAGCTAAATATATTATCGTCAATTTTTTGATCTCTTAAATAGAAAAGAGTACGGCGAATCTTACCATCTCCATCCAAGGGTAAATCATTTGCACCCACTTGGTCGCGTTTTTTTAATGCTGCTGGTGGATTTACACCAGAGCTATCGATACTTTCAGCAACTTTTTGTACGCCAACTAAATTTGGTGTTGATTCAAATACTTTAATTAGAGAATCATTACCCGTACCAACTGGTAAATCTCGGTAAAGATCCAATCCAATAGCACGAGGTTGGTGTTGCTTCAAATTCTCTAAAATTTTCGCTAGCACTCCATCTGGAATCGGGAATTGATTTCGTTTACCTAATGTGCGTACAGCCTCTTCGTCAATCTCGACAATGACAATACGCTCATCTCGGCTAGGGGGCGAATGCAATATAAAAAGTTGATCCAATGCTGCCAACTCCAACATTTGTAGCAATCCACCAAAACGCAGCAGCATGACAATAATTGTGGCACTAGGAGCAGCAATCAACATACCCCGCCATTGCCAAATTTTACTTTTTAATAAGCTCCACATAAAAAATATTCCAAATAAATATTCCCGTATGACGCGTATCTCGATTATTTCCCACGGTTTGCGATTATATCCTAACGTTGCGATCGCAAAATGGGTAGAGGGGAGATGGGGGAGAGGGAGTAGAGGGGGGAGATGGGGAGATGGGGAGATGGGGAGATGGGGTAGAGGGGGTAGAGGGGGTAGAGGGGGAGATGGGGAGATGGGGAGATGGGGAGAATAAATTATTTATAACTCCTAACTGCTCACTGCTCACTGCTCACTGCTCACTGCTCACTGTTGACTGCTCACTGTTGACTGCTCACTGCTCACTGCTCACTGCTCACTGCTCACTGCTCACTGTTCACTGTTGACTGCTCACTGCTCACTGCTCACTGCTCACTGTTCACTGCTCACTGTTGACTGATTTTTTCGCCACAATATTATTTATATGTGTCGAAAATCCCAAGTAATTATGTCATCAAATTATAATCTGCCTCCCAAGATTGACATGCCTATACTTTTAAGGCGGATCAAGTTTGTATTTCAACCTTTGAAATACGTTGAGGATTTTGCTCAAACTTATGGCGCGAGCTTTACTCTTCCAAATAAAAATGGTTATGTGGTTTATTTTAGCCATCCCGAAGCCATGGAGCAGATTTTTACGGCTAATGCTAATTCTCTCGAAGCTGGTAGGGGAAACTCTATTTTAAAGTTTCTGGTTGGCGATAATTCTTTGATTTTACTAGATGGCGCGAGCCATCAAAATCAGCGTAAGTTATTGGCTCCCCCCTTCCACGGCGATAGAATGCGGGCTTATGGTATGACTATGTGCGAAATTGCTCGAAAGGTAAGCGCACAATGGCAGACTGGTAAGCCTTTCGATATCCGCGAGTCGATGCAGGAAATTGCTTTAAGTGTAATTCTACGAGCGGTGTTTGGTTTGGATGAAGGCAGCCGTTTGGATGAGCTTCGTCAAATGATTGCTTCCCTACTGGATTTTCTCAGTTCCCCTTTGATGTCTGCTAGTTTGTTTTTTACCTCTTTGCAAAAAGATTGGGGTAGTTGGAGCCCCTGGGGTAAAGTTGTGCGCTTGCGGAAGCAGATTGATGATTTGGTTTATGCTTTAATTGACGAGCGTCGCGCCGAATCCGACCAAAATCGCGAAGATATCCTCAGTTTAATGATGTCTGCGCGTTATGAAGATGGAGAAGCTATGTCAAATGAAGAATTACGCGATGAATTAATGACATTGTTATTTGCAGGACATGAAACTACTGCTTCTGCTTTAACTTGGGCTTTTTACTGGGTTGATTATTTACCCGAGGTACGGGAAAGATTACTGAAAGAATTGAATGATTTAGGTGAAAATCCAGAACCCGGTGCAGTTGCGAAATTGCCTTATTTGACAGCAGTTTGTCAAGAAACACTGCGTATTTATCCCATTATTACCAATGCTTTTCCTAGGGTAGTACAAGCTCCTATTGAAATTGGCGGTTATCAATTACCCAAAGGTACCTGGATAATTCCCAGTATTTATATGGCACACCACCGCGAAGAAACTTATCCCCAATCAAAGCAATTTAAACCAGAAAGATTTTTAGAAAGACAATTTAGCCCCTATGAGTTTTTCCCTTTTGGTGGTGGAAACCGTCGTTGTATCGGATTAGCCTTTGCCATGTATGAAATGAAACTGGTATTAGCGACAATTTTATCGGAATATGAAGTATCCAGAATTGATAAAAATCCCGTAAAACCAGCCCGTCGCGGTTTAACAGTAGCCACACCCGCAGGAATGAAAATGGTAGCAACGCCGGTTGAGAAAGTTGTGAAAGCTCCCGTAGCAGTTTAATTGTAGGGTGTGTCACGGCTCAAATAACTTTGGGGAAAGATTGAAAATTAACATATTGCCGTGACGCACCATTCTTATACAAAATTACACCGAATCGCTCCCGTAGCGGTTTAATTGTAGGGTGCTGTCACGGCCAAAATAACTTTGGGGAGAGGTTGAAAATTAGATATTGCCGTGACGCACCATTCTTATACCAATATTATTAGAAATTACGCTACATCGCCCTCAGCCTAGAAGGCTGGGGCTACAATTACAAACCCCCTCTACAGGGGCTTTATGATTACCGGCGTTGAGGGAGGGGGTAGAGGGGGGAGAAATTTTACAGGTAATCTTAGAAGGGAAGGGGAGCTGTGAGGTGCGTCACGGCAATGTGTTAATTTTTAACCTCTGTGGGAAGTTATTTGAGCCGTGACAGCACCCTACAATTTCCATGGGTTTAACCGCCAAGAAAAGAATAACATCACCCCAAATTTTTCTGGAATTAAGGGAATTAATACTGAAGTAGATCGCGGACAAGCTTGTGTAAAGTGTTGCACTCTAAAGAATCTATACTTTTGTATCAAAGTGTTTTATTTTACTAGCAATCCCAAGCTGAAATTATGTAACTTCCTTGTATTCAAGAGATGATTGTCCGTAATATTTTCAATCTCAACTTTCCTTTATTCCCCAACAATGTTTAAATCTAGCATCGTTAAAAGAAAGCTTTCGTTTTTTCTGATTTTTATTTTTACATTTTTATTTATTTTTCAACTGTCTCTACCTTGGGTAAATGCTAAGGAAAAACCCAAACCGGAGATAAAAGACTGGCATATTAGCGGAATTGTCGCTGCGTTGGATGATGTTTATCCGCGAGTACGGGGAGGTGCTTTTTATGAGTTATCACAATACGAACTCAAAAATTTAAATAAGCAGCAAATAACTTGGATAACAAGAAAAGCCGTTAATTTATTGAAAGATGAAAAAGTCCACTCGGGAGTTCGCAGTGGTGCAGTTCTTGCTTTAGGAAGTTTAGGAGATGCAGCTAAGCCTTACATTAAGGATATTTTCGCTATCATCAAAGATGAAAATATTGACAACACTATTCGCCAAAATGCAGTTCTTGCTTTAGGGAATTTAGGAGATGCAACTGAGCCTTATATTAAGGATATTCTCGCTATCATCAAAGATGAAAATATTGACAATTTTGTTCGCTCTAATGCAGCAGATGCTTTAGGAAAATTAGGAGATATAGCTAAGCCCTATGTAAAAGATATTGCTGCTATCATCAAAGATGAAAAGATTAACCCTAATGTTCGCCGTAGTATAGCATTTGTATTAAGAAAATTAGAAGATGCTGCTAAACCCTATCTTAAAGATGAAAAGGTTATTAACCCAGTAGCAATCGATCCTGCACGATATACTTTTGATATTATCAAAGATGAAAAGGTTAATCCACATCTTCGCCGTTTTGCATTTATGAAATTACGGAGTTTAGGAGATGCAGCTAAGCCTTACATCAAAGATATTCTTGCTATCCTCAAAGATGAAAAGATTGACCCAAATTTTCGCCGTGATGCAGCACAATTATTAGAAAAATTAGGAGATGCAACTAAACCCTACATTAAAGATATTTCTGCTATTGTCAAAGATGAAAAGGTTAACTCAAGTGTTCGCGGTAGTGTAGCAGTAGCACTAGGAAAAATTGAAAAATTAAGTTTAAATCAAGTTCTGTTGGTTTTAAACAACTTCTACTACCCAGGGGAATCAGATTTGGGTAAATGGCGCTTCCGAACCTATTTCCTCGCTGGTGGCACCGAAGAAGTCAAAACCCTACTAAAATGGCTTGCTCATTACGACAACAGCAAAATCCCCACCAAACTCACCCACAAAGAAGCCAAAAAAACCCTACAACTCTTTGCTAAAATCTGGCAACCAAGCCAAGACTTAATAAGATTACGCAAAGACTTAGCTTACAGAATCGCTCAAGTTACCAAACTCGTTTCCTGGCAACCCCAAGACATCTTCTTACTCCAAACCCATTACAACAACCTCAAAAAAGCAGGATACAACGAAGCCGATTCCATTGAATCGGTAATCATTCAACTCAAAGGTTGGGAATGGTTTTTCAACTTCACAGATATCATCTTAATTCAAGCAGCTTTGTGGCTGTTACTCATCTTCGCTTACCCCAAATCTCCCGAAATCCAAGCCTTCTTCTTCTGGAATCCTTGGGTAAGAAAAATTTTCGGCATGGGTTACGTTGGCTTTCTCCTCACCTGGGTTCCCTTCCTCCGCCGCAAACTATTTCAACCATTCCAACCTTCCTTACTCGCAGATGCTAAATTAAATAACTTTGAGGAAAAATCCTACTTTTCATCATCAACGGTTATCACAAATCCCCATTCCAAACAATTTATCCCAATCACCCAAGCATTACCAAATATCAAAGGGCAAACCGTGTTAATCGGGGATTCCGGCTTAGGTAAATCCATGTTTCTCCGACATCTAGCCAAAACCTCTCAAACAACAGTAGTATACCTACCCGCGAGTAAATGCGAAAAAGGAGTAATTGCAGCCATCCAAGCAAAACTCCACGGGCAAGCACAAGACGAGCGATTCCTCAAAAACCTAATTTACAGCGGTGCCATTGATATTTGTATCGACGGGCTAAATGAAGTCACAGCAGATACGCGATCGCAAATCAAACAGTTTGTCGAAAGTTATTTCCGGGGTAACATCATCATGACTACTCAACCCCTGGAATGGGAACCCCCCACCACAGCGAAAATACTTTATTTAACACCATTGCAACAGCAACAAATTGAAGAATTTTTAATTTCCCGTCAATTACAAAACGGTGAAGATGTTCCCGTACAAGGTACAGAATACCAACAAGCTTGCAAAAACTACCTTAAACAAGCCTTCAACAATAAACAATCACCCGAAGAATTAACAGCCATCAAACGGGTACTTTCCAACCCCATGGATTTAACCTTAGTTGCTCAAATGCTATCACAAGGCAAACAACCAGACCTATTCCACTTGCAAGAACAGCAATATAACCTAATGGCTGCCGAATATAAACAAGAATGGGGACATTCCTTCCCCCTGAAAAAATTCTCATCATCCGTCTACCAAATGCGACTCAACGACGCTACAACTTTGGATGTGGAAGAATATCACCAAGAATTACTCAGTTTAGAAGACGAAAAATATAAAATGGTTATCAGCCGTCAATGGCAAAATACAAACGGCGAACCCATGAAAGAATGGTACTTCCGCCACGATAAAATCATGGATTACTTCCTAGTACAAAACTTTCTTGGCGATCGCGATGAAATCCAAGCTAGATTAAACGAACACATCGGCGATCCGCGTTTTCGCGGAGTTTATTTTTTATTAGCAAACCTACTCCAACCAGACGCAGCATTCCAACTAAGAGAAAGTTTAATTCAATATGCTGCCGATACCAACGATCATACAGTCAGCGACACCTTTGTGAAACTATTGCGATCGAGAATCTCCACCCCGTAGGGTGCACTCACGGCTCTAATAAATTCGGAAGAGGTTGAAAATTAACACATTGCCGTGACGCACCGCACCATTCTTATCGAAAATGATTAGAAATTACCCATTATCGCCTTGAGTAGGGTGCCGTCACGGCTCAAATAACTTCGGAAGAGGTTAATAACTAGAAATTGCCGTGACGCACCGCACCATTCTTATACCAAAATAATTATAAATTACGGCGAACCGCCTTGAGTAGCCCTGACGCACCATTCTTATCGAAAATGATTAGAAATTACCCATTATCGCCTTGAGTAGGGTGCACTCACGGCTCAAATAACT
>JBCBQE010000233.1:0-8635 GCA_039820385.1 Cyanobacteria bacterium J06635_10 | reverse complement strand
ATTTTACTGATTATTTTCAACTATCTTTTTCCTTTAATAGATACAAGCTAAAACACTTGATAATTAAAGGATTTTCATGCTAACCGATTTGTTTTTATTTGTCCATAATCTGATACCCAAGGATCGAGTTTAAACTCTTGGGCTAAAAAATCGATAAAACAGCGAACCTTTGCAGGTAAAAATCTACCCCTTCTATAAACAACATTAATTGGTAAAGGTGTCGGTTGATATTCTTTTAAAATGACCTTGACTTTTTCATTATTAATACAGTCGCCAAATAACCAAATAGGCGATATAGCAATACCAATACCCGATAAAATAGCTTCGCGAATGGCACTAGAACTATTCGTTTGAAAATTTCCTGTAACTTTTACTTTGATGGTTTTTTCATTACTTTGAAAATGCCATTCATTACCTGTTGAAAGTCGAGTGTAAACAATACAATTGCGATCGACTAATTCTTCTGGTTTTTTCGGCTCTCTGATTTTTTCCAAATATTCAACAGAAGCGACGGTTACGCGACGAGTAATACCAATACGCTCAGAAATTAAAGATGTATCTTGATGGTTACCAATTCTAATTGCTAAATCTACCCCTTCTGAAACCAAATCGACAAAACCATCATTCATCATCAAATCCAGTTTAATATCAGGGTAGCGTTGTAAAAAAGCTTTAATACGCGGCACAATTTGCAACTGTCCAAAACATACCGGACAATTTACCCGCAGTAAACCGGAAGGCTTGTGTCTTTTTCTGACAGTAGCTTCAGCTTCTGCTAATGTTTCCATCACTCGCTGACATTGCTGATAAAATTGTTCTCCAGCTTCTGTTAACTTTAAAGTTCTTGTCGAACGTATTAATAACTGTACATCTAAATATTCCTCTAAAGCTGCAATATGTTTGCTGATAGTAGGTTGTGTAGTTTCCAATTCTCGCGCTACAGCCGAAAAACTACCCGTCTCAACCGTGCGTACAAAGCTTTGCATCCAAGCTATTCTATCCATTTCAGTTATCAGTGAATAGTTATCAGTTATCAATAGTAAATAAATTTCGGCGTTGCTCAATCAGAATATAAAATGATGATTTCACATTTTCCGAGACGTAGCAGTGCTACGTCTCTACATTAACAATGCCTAAATTTATGCCCCTCTCCCCTTCTCTGGGATCATTCATTCTTATTTGGAATAAATTATATTCTATTTTCTCGTCTTCTCAAACTATTGGAAATGAATGACTATAGGTATAACGAAACGGTGCGAGGAAAAAAACATGAACTTAGAAACAGCACTCAACGCCTTTCGCGCTGAATTTCTGGAAAAAGTACCTGCGGAAGCTAAAGGAATTATGGATGATGCAGCAGAAGTTTTAGCAAAGGATTTTGAAAATCGTCAGGTTTTACAAGTTGGAGACATCGCTCCCGATTTTACTCTTCCTAATGCCATCGGTAATAATATTAGTCTTAAAGAGAGATTGACAAAAGGTCCGGTAGTCCTTACCTTTTATCGTGGTGGTTGGTGTCCCTATTGCAACTTAGAATTACGTGCTTATCAACAGGTGTTACCGGAAATTCGGGAGTTGGGTGCTTCCTTAATAGCCATTTCACCCCAAACACCCGATGCATCCTTAAGTACTGCAGAAAAAAATGACCTTGAATTTGATGTATTAAGCGATGTTTCACTTAATATCGCCAAAGATTACGGAATTGTATTTGAGTTAACCGAAGAGTTGAAAGCACTTTACCAAAAATGGAATCTTAACTTACCACAAGCAAACGGTACTGATGATTGGATGTTACCCATTCCTGCAACATTTGTCATCGACCAAAATGGCCGTATAGCCCTAGCTTATATTAATGTAGATTACACCAAAAGATTAGAACCCGAAACGGCGATCGCTTGCTTAGAAAAATTGACGGGTACCCATAAGAATTTTTTTAGGAGAAAAAAAATTCTTATGGGAGCCCTTGACTAACCCAGTTGCTGTTTAATTTTTGGTGTTGCCTACTCAGTTGATGAATTTAGATTTTGAGACGTTACATTGTAACGTCTCTACAAAGATTTCGGGTAACGCCTTTTATATCTCTCCCTTGCAAAACTCTGCTCCCGGAGCGTGCCTAATAGTCTTGCAAGTCATGGGTGCTTGTCAACTATGCCGGGTAAATAATCAGAAGAAAAAATTCTTTTCTCCCCCCTCTTCCCCCTCCCTTTCTTCAGCTACTAGTAAGATTTTTTTCAAAGAAAAATGAAAGGTAAATTATGTCCACTCAATGAGTCAGCGTCATTACAGGTGCATCAAAAGGAATCGGTTATGCAACTGCCCAAAGTTTGCACAAATTAGGTCATCATGTAATTGGTTTAGCACGAAAAGCACCACTGGATTTCCCCGGTGAATTTATTGAAGTAGATTTAGCTGATAGGCAAGCAACCGCAAATATTAGTGCAGATATCGCCTGGATTCCGTTTTGGTCATACTCAGACAGGTAATAAGATAGAGAATATCGATGCTGATGGCAATATCGTTACATTACCATTTTTAACTACCTTTGGTGCTCCTAATGTTAACGTTGGTAGCGATGTTAATAATATCTTGCCTGGAAGTGTTGCAACTGTAGATGAAGAGGTAGATACAAATGTTGTATTTGACCTCAGCAATGCTCTATTTCCACCCGCTGGAGTTGGTTTTTACCTTTATTCTGCAAAGGGCTATTTTCCTTTCTGCCTTATCGCCGTACCTTGCTCAAAAGGCGGTTAAATATATAATTCAAACTGCCTTAATTGCCACACCTTTATACATATATCCTACAACTTTAGGGGTTTTTTCTATATAAAATTCCTCCAATTTTACTCGTTCAAATTGTTGTTCTACAATCTGTCTAATATTACGATTCAGATGACAGCCATCACCAATTATTTTCTGCACTGGAGTTAATCGATTTTGCCAAACTTGAATTGATGCTTCATTACTTAAACCATGTTCGATAAAAAAGAATTTCCCCCCCGGTTTCAGTACTCGATTAATTTCTTTGACGGCTTGTTCTACTTTTTTAATACTACACAAAGTCCAAGTACTTAGAACACTATCAAATCTATTATCCGCCATCGGTAGATCTTCGCCGCTTAAAATTCGATGATCTACAGTAATAGAAGATTTTTCAATCCGTTTCTGAGCCAGTTTATCAACTCCCGGATTATTATCAACTGTAATTATTTTATAAATCTCTTCTGGATAAT
Organism: Cyanobacteria bacterium J06635_10; assembly: GCA_039820385.1. Lineage (GTDB taxonomy): Bacteria > Cyanobacteriota > Cyanobacteriia > Cyanobacteriales > Nostocaceae > Rivularia. Next base: position 5,405 of record JBCBQE010000233.1, on the reverse strand, counting down.
AGGAAAGATTTAAACCCGTACCAAAGCCAATTTCTAAAACTTCTCCTTCCACTTCTGCTAAAACTTGTTGGCGATATTTACTAAAAGTAGAATTCGATAGCGACCAATCGAGAAGATAAGGAAGAATTTTTTGTGAATAGAATCCCATATATTTCTCCTAACAGATAATTTTAAAGGATAACAGTCTTTACTCAAATCTATTTACTTTAATTTCAACATTCATTCGTCGCGAATAAATCGTCGGAATAAATAATCATTCGGAAAAACTCTAGATCTTTATTATTGAGTAGCATTAACGACTTACTTGCGTTGGATTACTTAGTTAGAGATAAACTTGACGGAACCTATTTCCTGTAAATTTCAAGACTAAGGCTGCGCTTCACAAGACTCGGATGGTGCCGTACCCGGCTTTGCCTTATTATTACGTTCAGTTGGGAATCAATTACTGTACAAGCAACGGCACGGCAATAAAGCCCGAAGTTCATCTACACCCTTCGGGTATCTCCCGGAGGGAGACGCTTCGCGTACGCGTTGTGACTCGTCAGAGTAACAGCTGCTTCGAGTGGGGGAAACCACGCCATTTGCTACAACGGAGGGGACCTCCGCAACGCAATGGCTCCCCAAGACCGCGCTGCTTCACCGCTTTTTGCCTCAATAAAGGGGTTCGTAAATCTACACCCCTTTTTGCCTCCCCTACAACCAATTACCTATTACCAATTACCTATTACCTAATACCTATTACCTAATACCGAATCCTCGGATCTACATAAGCATTCAAAATATCGATCGCAATACTTGCCATGACAACAATTGTCCCGAAAAATATCATAATTCCCTGCACTGTAGGATAATCCCTTTCGGTGATTCCTTGAAATAACCGATTCGCCAATCCCGGCCATGAAAATGTTACTTCGGTTAATACCGCACCACCGAGTAAGGAAGCAAAGGTTAATCCCAAAACAGTAATCACCGGAATTAAAGCATTTCTCAAAGCGTGAGAGAATAAAATCGTTTTTTCTTGAATTCCTCTCGCTCTTGCTGCTTCCACATAATCCGACTTCATGGTTTGTTGTAAATTTACTCGCACAATCCGCTCAAAAATACCGCTGAGTAATATTCCCAAGGTACAGCAAGGCAATATCAGATATCGTATTGCAGTGAAAAACTGACCAAAATTAAAGCTTAAAAGACTATCTATTGTATATAACCCAGTTAAACCTTCCGGTGAAGGTATACTTGCCGGAAATCTTGTTCCTAAAGGAAACCAACCCAACCAAACCGCGAATATTAGTTGTAGTATCATTCCTGCCCAAAACATTGGCAGTGCATAAGTAATAGTACCGAATAGTCTTCCACCTAAATCTAGAGCAGTACCTGGACGAGAAGCCGAAATCGTACCAACACCAATACCAACAAGCAGAGCAACTATAGTCGCAAATATCGCTAATTCCGCCGTCGCTGGGAAATACTGCCAAATAATCTCCCAAACTTTTTGTCCGCGACTAGTTGTAGATTCACCCATATCGAAGACAAGCAATTTACCCAAGTAATTAAAATATTGCAACCACAAAGGCAAATCTAAACCTAATTGTGTCCGTAATTCTTCCTTCGCACTTTCCGGTGCACGTCCACCTAATATAGCATCAACTGGATCGCCAGGAGTAGCTCTAAGTAATAGAAATACTATAGTAATAATAGTCAGAATTTGTAACGGAGCCAGCAATAAACGAGTTGTAACGTAATACGCTAAAGCTTTTGAACGGGACATATAATTTTAGATTTTAGATTTTGGATTTTGGATTAAAAGGGAGTAGTGATGAGTTAGGAATGGGAATGAGCATTGGGCATTACCCATTACTCATTACCAATTCCCTATTTTTTAATGTTTCTATATATCAAATTCTGAGTAGCATCTAATCCTACGCCGGTAATTCCATTTTGAGCAAATACGTAATCTTTACTTTGCCACAAGGGAACATAAGGTACTTCCGAAGCTAATATTTCTTGGATTTCTGCAAATATTTTTTCGCGTTTTTCAGGGTTTTGTTCCTGACGCTGTTTTCCAATCAGCTCGTTCATTTGCTGACTATAAAAGAACGAACCTTGACTCTGACTTCCTCCTTTTTCACACCCTTTTTCTACAGAACCTTTTTCACAAGATAAAAATGGCTGAATGTAGTTATCTGCATCTAAAAAGTCTGGATACCAACTAAGTAAAAATCCCGGATATAATCCTTTACCAATGTTTTTGAAAGCGGATGTAGATTCAACAGTATGTATGTCAAATTTGAGCATTCCATCCATATTTTTCTTAGCTACAGCTTTCAAAACCAAAGCTGTTAAACTACGAGGAGCCGAACCTGAAGGATACCAAACTTCTATTACAGCCGGATTATCTGGAGAAAAACCTGCTTTTCTCAATAATTCTTTTGCCTTCTCAAAATTCCCACCCTCACCATATTTTTGTTTAAATACTGGTTTATAAACATCAAAGGTTGTCGGAATCATACTATAAACTTCTTCCGCTTGACCGTATAATACTCTGTCATATATTAATTTACGGTCAACCATTGCGGCGATCGCTTGTCTAACTTCTGGTATATCTAAGGGTTTTTGTTTGCGGTTGAGTGTTAAATAACTAACTACGCTACCTTCATTGGGAATTGCTAACCATTTACCTTCCTTGGACATTTTCTCCAAACTGGTAATTTGATCTGGATCTAAACTCACATAAGCAACATCTACGCCTTGTTTGCGAAAGCTATTGTACAAATTCACTCCACTACTGAGAATTTGCACATTTACACCCTTATTCGCGGGTTTCTCTCCCCAATATTGCTCAAATACATCAAATGTCAGCGAATCCGTGCCAAACTTAGTTAACTTATAAGGTCCAGTTCCAATAAATTTATTTGGTTCAAACTTCCCTTCCCCTATTTTGTAAGCTTTGGGAGAAACCGCAGGAACTCCAGCAAAGCCTAGTATACTAGGCTTTGCTGGAGTTCCTGCGGTTTCTCCCAAAGCTTACAAAATAGGGGAAGGGAAGTTTGAACCAAATAAATTTATTGGAACTGGACCTTATAAGTTAACTAAGTTTGGCACGGATTCGCTGACATTTGATGTATTTGAGCAATATTGGGGAGAGAAACCCGCGAATAAGGGTGTAAATGTGCAAATTCTCAGTAGTGGAGTGAATTTGTACAATAGCTTTCGCAAACAAGGCGTAGATGTTGCTTATGTGAGTTTAGATCCAGATCAAATTACCAGTTTGGAGAAAATGTCCAAGGAAGGTAAATGGTTAGCAATTCCCAATGAAGGTAGCGTAGTTAGTTATTTAACACTCAACCGCAAACAAAAACCCTTAGATATACCAGAAGTTAGACAAGCGATCGCCGCAATGGTTGACCGTAAATTAATATATGACAGAGTATTATACGGTCAAGCGGAAGAAGTTTATAGTATGATTCCGACAACCTTTGATGTTTATAAACCAGTATTTAAACAAAAATATGGTGAGGGTGGGAATTTTGAGAAGGCAAAAGAATTATTGAGAAAAGCAGGTTTTTCTCCAGATAATCCGGCTGTAATAGAAGTTTGGTATCCTTCAGGTTCGGCTCCTCGTAGTTTAACAGCTTTGGTTTTGAAAGCTGTAGCTAAGAAAAATATGGATGGAATGCTCAAATTTGACATACATACTGTTGAATCTACATCCGCTTTCAAAAACATTGGTAAAGGATTATATCCGGGATTTTTACTTAGTTGGTATCCAGACTTTTTAGATGCAGATAACTACATTCAGCCATTTTTATCTTGTGAAAAAGGTTCTGTAGAAAAAGGGTGTGAAAAAGGAGGAAGTCAGAGTCAAGGTTCGTTCTTTTATAGTCAGCAAATGAACGAGCTGATTGGAAAACAGCGTCAGGAACAAAACCCTGAAAAACGCGAAAAAATATTTGCAGAAATCCAAGAAATATTAGCTTCGGAAGTACCTTATGTTCCCTTGTGGCAAAGTAAAGATTACGTATTTGCTCAAAATGGAATTACCGGCGTAGGATTAGATGCTACTCAGAATTTGATATATAGAAACATTAAAAAATAGGGAATTGGTAATGAGTAATGGGTAATGCCCAATGCTCATTCCCATTCCTAACTCATCACTACTCCCTTTTAATCCAAAATCCAAAATCTAAAATCTAAAATTATATGTCCCGTTCAAAAGCTTTAGCGTATTACGTTACAACTCGTTTATTGCTGGCTCCGTTACAAATTCTGACTATTATTACTATAGTATTTCTATTACTTAGAGCTACTCCTGGCGATCCAGTTGATGCTATATTAGGTGGACGTGCACCGGAAAGTGCGAAGGAAGAATTACGGACACAATTAGGTTTAGATTTGCCTTTGTGGTTGCAATATTTTAATTACTTGGGTAAATTGCTTGTCTTCGATATGGGTGAATCTACAACTAGTCGCGGACAAAAAGTTTGGGAGATTATTTGGCAGTATTTCCCAGCGACGGCGGAATTAGCGATATTTGCGACTATAGTTGCTCTGCTTGTTGGTATTGGTGTTGGTACGATTTCGGCTTCTCGTCCAGGTACTGCTCTAGATTTAGGTGGAAGACTATTCGGTACTATTACTTATGCACTGCCAATGTTTTGGGCAGGAATGATACTACAACTAATATTCGCGGTTTGGTTGGGTTGGTTTCCTTTAGGAACAAGATTTCCGGCAAGTATACCTTCACCGGAAGGTTTAACTGGGTTATATACAATAGATAGTCTTTTAAGCTTTAATTTTGGTCAGTTTTTCACTGCAATACGATATCTGATATTGCCTTGCTGTACCTTGGGAATATTACTCAGCGGTATTTTTGAGCGGATTGTGCGAGTAAATTTACAACAAACCATGAAGTCGGATTATGTGGAAGCAGCAAGAGCGAGAGGAATTCAAGAAAAAACGATTTTATTCTCTCACGCTTTGAGAAATGCTTTAATTCCGGTGATTACTGTTTTGGGATTAACCTTTGCTTCCTTACTCGGTGGTGCGGTATTAACCGAAGTAACATTTTCATGGCCGGGATTGGCGAATCGGTTATTTCAAGGAATCACCGAAAGGGATTATCCTACAGTGCAGGGAATTATGATATTTTTCGGGACAATTGTTGTCATGGCAAGTATTGCGATCGATATTTTGAATGCTTATGTAGATCCGAGGATTCGGTATTAGGTAATAGGTATTAGGTAATAGGTAATTGGTAATAGGTAATTGGTTGTAGGGGAGGCAAAAAGGGGTGTAGATTTACGAACCCCTTTATTGAGGCAAAAAGCGGTGAAGCAGCGCGGTCTTGGGGAGCCATTGCGTTGCGGAGGTCCCCTCCGTTGTAGCAAATGGCGTGGTTTCCCCCA
>JBCBQE010000232.1:0-8636 GCA_039820385.1 Cyanobacteria bacterium J06635_10 | reverse complement strand
CAACACTGTACATGACTCTGCTAGCAGCTTTCCAGGTACTTTTGTCTCGTTACACTGGTACTGATGATATTTTAGTTGGTTCTCCAGTTGCAGGTAGATTGCAGTCTCAATTTAGAGAGATTGCTGGTTATTTTGCAAACCAAGTGGTGTCGCGAGGAGATTTGTCCAAGAATCCTAGTTTTAAAGAATTTCTCTCACAAATTCGTCAAACAGTATTAGAAGCACTCACCCATCAAGATTATCCATTTGCTCTACTGGTAGAAAAATTACAGCCACACCGAGACTCAAGTCGTTCGCCGATTTTTCAAGCAGCTTTTGCTCTACAGCAGCTACAAAAGTCTCAAGATATACAAAAGTTATTTTTAGATGAAATCGAAAAGGACATTGATTGGGGAGGGCTGAAGCTCAAGCCTTTTAAAATACCTCAGCAAGAAGGTCAGTTTGATTTGACTCTAGAAATGATGGAGGGTAATTCATCTGTAAAAGGGGTTTTTAAGTACAATACTGACTTGTTTGATGAATCAACCATTGAGCGTATGGCTGGTCATTTCCAAAACTTATTATCAGCAATTCTAGAAAATCCGGACCAAAATGTTGCTCAATTACCTTTATTAAGTGAAGCAGAACGTCATCAGTTATTGGTTGATTGGAATGATACGGCTACAGAATATCCCAAAGATAAATGCATTCATCAGTTGTTTGAGGAGCAGGTAGAAAAAACACCACAAGCTGTAGCGGTAGTATTTGAGCAAGAACAATTAACTTACGAGCAATTAAATCAACGAGCTAACCAATTAGCGCATCATCTGCAAAGCCTCGGTGTAAAACCAGAGGTGCTGGTAGGGATTTGTGTAGAGCGTTCTATTGAGATGGTAGTGGGACTGTTAGGGATACTCAAGGCTGGTGGTGCTTATGTACCACTTGACCCCAATTATCCCCCAGAAAGGTTGAGTTATATGTTGAGCGATTCTGGTGTTGGGGTTTTGCTTACTCAAAACTCGTTGTTGGAATCCTTACCGGAACACAATGCGCGAGTGATTTGTTTTGATAATGACTGGGATGTGATTAGGCAACAGTCCAACACAAATCCTGATGCTGGGGTAGGTTCGGATAATTTAGCTTATGTAATTTACACTTCTGGTTCTACTGGTAAACCCAAAGGAGCAATGAATACCCACCAGGGAATTCGCAATCGTTTATTATGGATGCAAGATACTTATCAATTAAACAGTAGCGACCGCGTTTTACAAAAAACTCCATTTAGTTTTGATGTATCAGTATGGGAATTATTCTGGCCATTACTAACTGGAGCTAGGATTGTAGTTGCTAAACCAGAAGGACATAAGGATACAACTTATTTGGTGAACTTAATTGATTCTGGGCAAATAACCACAATACATTTTGTTCCATCTATGCTTCAAGTTTTTCTGCAATCAATGGACAAAGAAAGTTGTAGTAGCTTAAAGCGAGTATTTTGTAGTGGAGAAGCACTACCCTTTGAATTGACTCAACTGTTCTTCTCTATATTTGAATGTCAATTGCATAATCTTTACGGACCAACAGAAGCAGCAATTGATGTAACTTTTTGGCAATGTAAACCACAATCAAATTTACAGATAGTCCCCATAGGTCGTCCTATCGCTAACACCCAGATTTACATCTTAGACAAACACCTGCAACCAGTACCCATCGGCGTACCAGGAGAACTTTATATTGGCGGTGATGGCTTAGCCAGAGGCTACCTCAACCGTCCCCAACTAACTCAAGAAAAATTCATACTTAATCCCTTCAACAACTCCCAACGACTTTACAAAACAGGTGATTTAGCTCGTTACCTAGCGGATGGAAATATCACCTTCATGGGTCGCATCGATAACCAAGTTAAGGTGCGGGGCTTCCGTATCGAGTTAGGAGAAATAGAAACAGTCCTAGCTACTCACCCCCAAATAAAACAAGCTGTGGTGATTGCACAACAAGAAAACACGGGTAATAAACGGTTAGTTGCATATGCAGTTACAAACTCGGAAATCACAACTGTTCAACTACGTGAATACCTTAAGCAGAAACTACCCTCATACATGATACCCAGTGCCTTTGTCACCTTAGACACTTTACCATTAACACCCAACGGCAAAATTGACTGTAAAGCATTACCAGTACCCGATACTTTAGAGCGAGATACTGCATACACAGCGCCACGAACACCTGTAGAACTTAAATTAACTCAAATCTGGTCATCCGTTCTGAATAACACCTCGCTGGGAGTAAAAGACAACTTTTTTGAACTTGGAGGACATTCCCTACTAGCTGTTCGTCTCATGTCCGAGATTCAAAAACAATTCCAGAAAAATTTACCTTTAGCTACTCTTTTCCAAAGTCCCACCATCGAACAATTAGCAGTTGTTGTTGGAACTGAATCATCTCAAGAACTTTACAAAACTTTAGTACCAATTCAACTAAATGGTTCGTTACCACCTTTATTCTTTATCCCAGGAGTAGGGGGAAATGTTATCTACTCGCACCACTTAGCACGATATCTTGGTAACAATCGACCCTTCTACGGCTTACAAGCACAAGGTCTTGATGGTGAAACTCAACCGCTTCAAAGTATTGAAGAAATAGCACAACACTACATAAAAGCAATTCAAACAGTTCAGCCAACTGGTCCTTATTTCTTAGCTGGTCATTCCTTTGGGGGTAAAGTTGCTTTTGAAATGGCAAATCAATTACAACGTATGGGAGAATCTGTTGCTTATGTGGGAATTTTAGATACTTCTGCACCAATTGCTGAAGTAAATCTTCAGCATGATTATTCTAATTGGGATAATGCAAGGTGGATATGTCAAATTGCTCAGTTATTTGAAGAACTTGTTGGAGAAAATCTACATTTATCTAATGAAACTTTAGCTTCTCTCACGCCCGAACAACAACTCAACTATTTTAAACAACAGTTGGAAGCGATTGGCTTTTTACCTGCTCAAACAGATATCAAACTAGTTCGTGGCTTATTACAAGTTTTCCGAACTCAATCTCAAATTAAATACGAACCACAAAACACTTATAAAACTCCAATTACTCTGTTCCGTGCAGAATCAATGGACTCGGAACAAGAAACTTCTTCTCCCCTTTTCCAAGAGCCAACATGGGGTTGGAATCAGTTTTCTACTGGAGAAGTAGAAATCCATACCGTTCCTGGTAATCATATATCAATGATGAGTGAACCGAATGTCAAGGTATTAGCTCAAACAATGCAACAATCTCTTGAGCAAGCACAAAAACAAAACACTGATTAATATTATGCTTAAACAATTCAAAATCGAAGGGATGTCCATCTTCTTCGTAGTGTGGTTGGGACAATTAGTCTCGCTTAGTGGTTCAAGTATCACCAACTTTGCTCTTGATGTTTGGGTTTATCAGCAGACTGGTTCGGTTACTCAGCTATCTTTTCTGATGTTGTTCACTGCTCTTCCCTTAGTCATTATTTCTCCTTTCGCTGGTATTTTAGTAGACCATTGGAACCGTCGTTGGGTAATGATTCTGTGCGATTGTGGTGCGGCTTTAAGTACTTTGACCATAGCTACTTTAGTGTTCTCAGAAAAAATACAAATTTGGCATATATACTTAGCAAGTGCGGTAATTTCTAGCTTCACTGCATTCCAATCCCCTGCTTACAGCGCTGCTACTACCTTGCTCGTTCCGGAAAAACACTTAGGTAGAGCAAGTGGAATGATTCAGTTAGCACAAGCTTCAGGACAACTCGTTGCTCCAGTTATAGGTAGTGTACTTTTAGGATTAATACAGCTATCAGGAATTTTTGTTCTGGACTTGAGTACTTTTTTCTTTGCTTTTATTACCTTACTCTTGGTTCGTTTCCCAGACCACAAAGTAACAAAAAAACCATTAACCAATAAAAATTCACTACTTACACAAACCCTTTACGGTTTCGATTATCTGAGGGTTCGTCCTGGACTAATGGCTTTATTATTATTTTTTGCTAGTAGTAATTTACTTGTGGGAATTGTTCAGGTACTTACTTATCCTTTAGTGCTTACCTTTGCTTCACAAACCCAACTTGGTAAAATCATGTCCGTTGGTGGTGTGGGTATGCTAACAGGTAGCATACTTATGAGTACTTGGGGTAATGGACGGCAAAAATATATCAATCTATTTTTCTGCTTTATCCTACTCCAAGGATTTGCCATGATACTTGGAGGACTTTATCCTTCGGTTTTACTTGCTGCTAGTGCTGCTTTTTTATTTTTTCTGGGACTCCCTTTTATTTTTAGCTGCGTTCGAGTCATATTTCAAAAAAAAGTTGCTCCCGATGCACAAGGAAGGGTGTTCTCCCTCAAGAATGCTATCGGTTTATCCAGTTTTCCCATTGCTTATTTAATCGCAGGTACATTAGCCGACACAATATTTGAACCTGTAATGACACAAGACGGTTTACTAGCCGGAACCATAGGACAAATCATTGGCACCGGAACTGGTCGGGGTATTGGTTTGATGTTTATTGTGTTAGGAGGATTAAATATTATTTTAACTATTATTGCTTATCAGTATGCTCCCTTAAGATTAGTTGAAGATGAATTACCTACAGTCTCCCGATGATAGTTGGATTACTGTTCCATTAGTAAATCCCCAAGCCGATTTACGTTTGTTCTGCTTTCCTTATGCTGGAGGAAGTTCAATAATTTTTCGTCGTTGGCAAGATTTACTTCAAGCAAATATAGAACTTTGTCCTATAGAACTTCCTGGTAGAGGAAGCAAAATTAAACTGGCTCCATTAAATAGATTAGAGCCTATAGTAAAAGAATTATCGCAACAAATTCAACCATACTTAGACAAACCATTTGCTTTTTTTGGTCATAGTATGGGTGGACTTTTGAGTTTTGAATTAACTAGGAAGTTGTATCAAAAATATGGTATTAGTCCAGTTCATTTATTTATATCTGCTCGTAGCGCTCCGCAATTACTAGAATCAGAACCACCAATTCATGCACTTCCTGAATCCGATTTTATTGACAAATTACGCGACTATAATGGAACACCAGAAGCAGTACTAGAAAACCAAGAATTGATGCAATTATTTCTGCCTATATTACGAGCAGACTTTGCAGTATTAGAAACTTATAAATATCAGAATGCACCACCCTTAGAATGTCCTATATCTGTTTTTGGCGGTTTACAAGATAATAAAATTACCATTGAAGAGTTAGAAGCTTGGCAAGAACAAACTAATAGCTCTTTTTTATTGAAGATGTTGCCTGGAGACCATTTCTTTATTAATCATTCTTATTCACTGCTAACTGAACAAATTTCTGAGATACTCTCTCTACCTTAGAAATCATGTTAAAAGAAGTTGAACAATTAATGAGAAATCTGCGGTTTAATAATGTATTTCCACTCACCATTGATTTGAGTTTCGTTCAATGGCAATACCATCCAGCTATTTATCTGTTACTTGAATTTTTGTGGAATAGAGGTTTTCTTCTGCTAGTCGAGCTTCCACAACCAAACCCTGTATAGTGGTAGTATTACCAATATATTTTATTTATTTCTCGTAAGGTGCTGATGTCTTCAATTTCAGCTATTACCCTGCGAGCTTTCTTACACAAGACCCCACTTTTAAAACATACTCTAACAATTTAATAATTTTATCAGCGTTTATACTATTAAATTAAAAAGATAAAAATAAGTAGTAACAACGTTAAGTATTTCGTAAAAATAAACTACATTAGAATTTAGCAAGCTAAAACTTCGTTATTATCCGAGGGAAAAATCATTATCCTCAAGATATTAAGTTGACAGTTCAGAACAGTAATTCTGCATTAATAACTGATTTTTTAGCGGCTTTTTCTGTAGAAGTTAAAGGTGAAGAAAGATTGGTAATTGTTCAATAAGTTGAACGGAGTTATATAATAAATTTTGATAAAAAGGAGGTTATTGGGAATATTTCGGAAGCTGTAACTAAATATCATGGGTTACAGATTTACGCTTGTGTACTGGTTAAAACTGGGAGCATTCCTAAAACATCTAGTGGAAAGATTCAGCGATATGTTTGTAAAAATGCTTTTGTTAAAGGGACTTTGAATGTAGTCTCCGATTGGAACGAGAATCCTTGGCAAAAAGCAAAGGTTCGGTATTTAGAGAGTGATGTGAAATCTTTGTTAGAAAACGTTCAAGCTGTGAAGTAATTATTTTTGGAGTCAAATTCAATGCATACTCATAGTGAAACTCACAATCTTAGCAATCTGAGTAAGAAGCGAAAAATAACAATCAAAGGAAATAATTTAAAAACTCAGCAATTCTTACATGCTTTAGTTCTTAATATAATTCCTTTAGTAGGAACAGTATTTGCAGTGATAATTGGTTTGCAATATGGTATTACAAAAGTAGAAATTGGATTGCTATTGTGTTCTTATGTTTTAACATTATTAGGAATTACTGTAGGCTTTCATCGGCTTTTTACTCATTCTGCTTTCAGAACTCATACTTTCATCAGAATGATCTTAGCTATTCTTGGTTCAATTGCTTGTCAAGGACCACTGATTTATTGGGTAAGCAATCACAGACGACATCATCAGTATAGCGATAAGCCAGGAGACCCCCATTCACCCTATTATATTGAAGAAGAACCTATAAATCTACTTCAAGAGTTATGGCACGCTCAGGTTGGTTGGACGTTTACTCATGAAATTACAAATAGTTTTTTGTTTGCTAAAGACTTACTTAAAGACCCTGTAATTTCAAAAATTAATCAGCTTTACTACGTTTGGGTATTATTAGGATTAATTATTCCCACTATTGTTGGAGGAATACTAGCAGGAACAAGTATGGGTTTACTTTCTGGGTTCCTTTGGGGAGGTTGCGTCCGTATATTTATTTCCTATCATTTTACAAATAGCATCAACTCTATCACTCACCTTTACGGTAAACGCCCCTTTGATACCAAAGAACAAAGTACAAATAATTTCTGGTTAGCCATTCCTACCGTTGGAGAAGCTTGGCACAACAATCATCATGCTTTCTCAAATTCAGCTAAGTTTGGACTGGAATGGTGGCAACTTGATATTGGTTTTGTGGTTATTAATGTTCTAGAAAAACTTGGTTTAGTTTGGGATTTGAAACGTCCTACAGTCGAAATGATAAAAGCGAAGAAAGCTATTTAACTGTTTAACTAAAATACATTAACGAAAACTAAGGAGATTTAATTAATGGAAACTCAAGCTACTAAATTCAGCAAGCAAAAAATACAAGATTGGTTAACCTCTTTTTTAGCATAATTATTGGAAATCAAGCCTTCAGAAATAGATGTGACAATTCCTTTTGACCGCTATGGTTTAGACTCTTCTGCAGCTGTTAGTATGACTGGGGATTTGGAAGATTGGTTGGGATATGAGCTAGATCCAACCTTAATTTACGATTATCCTACTATTGAAGCTCTGGTCGAACATTTGTCATCAGAACACAATATCGAGGCTTGAGCAAGGAATTTCCATTTTGCACAAAAGCAGATTAATCAAGTTAATTCTTTTTCTCAAGGAGATAAAATGACTAAGTAGGTCGGCGCGGAAAATTATCGTTTGGGCAAGGCAGAAGGCTGAGGGCAGAAGGCTGAAGGGACAAGAGTTTGAGTCATGTTTACATTTCTTCGCATAGCGTTATTTTTTAACGCCAACTTACTTACTAGTGTGAATATTCCTAATCCTGGTGCATCACCAGAGGCAATACAACATCATTATGATGTTAGCAATGAGTTTTTCTCAATTTGGCTTGACCCTTCTCTTACTTATTCATCTGCAATCTGGGAAGAAGGTGAAACGATTGAAGATTTTGAAAAAGCTCAAATGCGGAAGCTTGACCACCATATTGAACAAGCCAAGGTAAAAGGTACTAAGCGAGTTTTAGATGTTGGCTGTGGTTGGGGTTCTTTATTGAAGCGTCTCGTTGATATTCATGATGTCAACAAAGTGGTGGGACTTTCTATAAGTCAAGCTCATATTGACTTTGTATCAGCGTGGAAATATCCGAATATTGAAGCTCGCTTAGAAAGCTGGACAGAACATTCTCCTGAAGAACTGTATGACGGGATTATTTCCCTAGAAGTATTTGAACACTTTGCAAGGTTAGAACTTTCCCCTGAAGAAAAACTAGAGGGTTATCGTGCATTTTTTTCGCGTTGTCACGATTGGCTAAAACCAGGAGGAATGATATCAATTCAAACCATAGTATACGAAAGAAGACTTTAGCCAATTCTTTTCCGAGCAAATATTTCCAGAATCGGATTTAGCTCGACAGTCTGAGATTTTTCAAGCAACGGATAGACTTTTTGAAATTGTATCGTTCCGAAATCATCGCCATGACTATATTCGCACACTCAAAATCTGGTTAAAAAATCTAAAAGCTAACCGCCAGCAAGCGATAAATTTAGTGGGTGAGGAACTGTTTGCTAGATATGAAAAATATCTTCACATGAGTATCATTGGTTTTCACACTGGAGCTACAAATGTCTCTTGTATTAGTATGCAGCGAATTGATAATCCCCGTAAGTAATGTAAGGGGTTTTCTTTTCAGAATACCCACGAGGTAAATACCATCTTTTTGTCGAAGTGTTGAAGTAAAGGAAAAACATT
>JBCBQE010000231.1:0-8664 GCA_039820385.1 Cyanobacteria bacterium J06635_10 | reverse complement strand
TATATACCGACTAGATGAAAATTTGCATCGCTGCATAAATCAAGGTTATAACCTTATTTATGATTTTTTCACATCAAGATAACTAGTCGCAGCGATCTGAATACTCACTTAGATGTGATTTACGTCCAGTCTTTAGTTATACATCCTCACTGTTCCACAACCGCTCGGGATAAGGATAAAGTCCTAGAAAATGCCTTAAGAGAGCAAAAACATGACTTTTGTCATGGGTGAATTCCCTCTGACACTACAGCCATTCGACGGAAAAATAAGTCATAGTTAATATACAGTAATAAATTTCAACTTTTCTTAAGAAAAACCGCGTCATCGCGGTTGGGTAGGAGGTGGAGGAATGACAGCAGGGGATCCGAATTTTTCAGATATTCCAGCACAAGAAGAAACTGCAATCGAAGAAGGAAGTTTTAAAGAGTATCCAGAAACAAACAAACAGCGCCCTTGGTGGACGATCATGCTATTGGGTATGGGTTTGGGTATTGGGATAACTTTTGGAGGAATGCGTTTGTTAAGCAATCCCGCCAAAAGCGAACCAAATGTAACAAATCAATCGACTCAAGTAGTCACCCCAGCAATGACGGTTACTCTGGCAACCGTAGAATCCACTAGAATTGCTCGCAATCTCAGCGTTACTGGTACAGTTGCCGCTCGTGAATTAACTCCAGTGTTACCTCAAACTAACGGTTTGCAAATCAAACAAATTTTGGTTAAACAGGGAGATTCTATCAAAAAAGGTCAAGTGATGGCTTCCTTAGATGATTCGCTCTTACAAGATCAAATTCTTCAAGCAAAAGCAGAAGTAGAATCTCAACAAGCCGAAGTTGCTTCTAGAGAAGCGGATTTAGCTTCCTCAAAAGCAGCTTTAGAATCAAGTAGAGCCAATGTAATATCAAATCAGGCAATAGTCGAGCAAAGACAAGCAGATTTGGCGCAAGAGAAAGCGAAGTTGAGAGAAGCCGAAAGAGATTACAAGCGCAATCAACAACTTTCCAATCAAGGAGCTATTAGTAAGCAATTATTTGAAACTGCTGAAACTAATTTAGAAACTGCAAAAGAAGCGATACGTATTTCACAAGCAAACATTCGTAGTGCTAGAGCCAATGTCAGTAGCGCTCAAGCAAGTATCAGTAGTGCCCAGGCAAGTGTTCGCAGCGCCGAAGCCAAAGTTAACAGCGCCAAAGCAGCTGTTCGTAGTGCTAGAGCTAGAGTGCAACAATTGAAAACTCAGTTAGGACAAACTGTAGTACGCGCACCAGTTTCGGGGATCATTGCGGAAAAACTTGCAAGAGTTGGAGATATTACCGGTGTAGCACCGCAAACCCAAGTAGGAACCGTAGTTGGTGGAACCCAAAAGCTATTTTCAATTATTCGTAATGGTAACTTAGAACTACAAGCAGAAGTTCCCACAATTCAACTATCACAAATAGAAGTAGGCTCGCCAGCACAGATTACAACTGACACAGATAACCGGGTTAAATTGCAAGGAAAAGTTAGGGAAATAGAACCCGTAGTTAACCAGCAACGCCGGGAAGCAACGGTCAAAATTAACTTACCACCAACAAATTTACTTAAACCAGGGATGTTCGCTCGCGCTGCAATTGTCACCGATACCAGTATGGGTGTAGCAGTACCGCAAAAAGCAGTACTTCCTCAACCCGACGGCAGCGCAATTGTATTCACTATCAATGAAGACAATATTGTCAGCGGCCAAAAAGTACAAACAGGAGAAATTCTTAAAGCTGGGAAAGTAGAAATTAAAACTGGTTTACAACCCGGAAAAAGTGTTGTTGTTGATGGTGCGGGATATCTCAAAGATGGCGATAAGGTGCTGGTTGCTAATAAATGATGGGGAGATGGGGGGATGGGGTAGAGGGGGTAGAGGGGGTAGAGGGGGAGAAAATTCTTAACCACTAACAACTAACCACTAACCACTAACCACTAACAACTAATTTTTATTTAAATGAATTTTAACGTCTCTGCTTGGTCGATAAAAAAACCAATTCCTACAATAGTTTTATTTTTAATTTTGACTATAGTTGGTTGGTTCTGCTTTAATTCTTTAGGAATTGATAATAGTCCAAATATTGATGTTCCTGCGGTTCAGGTGCGGGTAACCCAACCTGGTGCGGGGCCAACCGAACTTGAATCTCAGGTAACTAAGAAAATTGAAGATGCGGTTGCTGGTTTGGGTAATATTGATGAATTGCGTTCGGTTGTTACCGATGGCGTTTCTACTACCACCATTAACTTTGATTTAGGAACAGATAGCGATCGCGCTACTAATGATGTTCGGAATGCGATCGCCCAAATTCGTCAGAGCCTTCCCCAAGATATTAACGATCCAATTGTACAGCGTCTGGAGTTTTCCGGTGGTGCAATTATGACTTATGTAGTCAGTTCGGATCAGCGCTCTGTGGAAGAGTTGAGTAATTTGGTCGATCAAACCATTAGCCGTGCTTTGCTATCTGTAAAGGGTGTTGCTGAAATCCGCCGGGTGGGTGGAGTTGACAGAGAAATTCGTGTCAACCTCTCGCCGGATCGTTTGCAGTCATTGGGTATCACTGCTACTCAAGTAAACGACCAATTGCGAGCTTTTAATATCAACTTACCAGGTGGCCGTGCTGAAATTGGCGGCAGCGAACAAAGTATCCGTACTTTAGGTAGCGCCGAAAGTCTAGATATTTTAAAAAATTACGAAATCATCCTTCCCAGTGGCGGTTCGGTAACTTTATCTACTTTAGGAAATGTAGAAGATAGTTTTGGTGAAGTGCGGCAAACTGCACGCTTGAATAATAAACCAGTGGTTGCGCTAGAGGTATTACGTAGTACTGGTAGCGTTACAGTAACGGTGGAAGAAGGAGTCAGAAAAGAAGTTGAAAAGCTGGAAAAAACTCTTCCCCCAGATATAAAAATGGAATTAATTTTTACTAGAGCTACTTTTGTTCGCAATTCTTACCAAAGCACGATGAACGAGCTTTTAATTGCATCTGTATTAGCTGTAGTAGTAATTTTACTGTTTTTACGCGACTGGCGCGCAACTTTAATTACAGCCGTAACTTTACCTTTATCAATTATCCCCACCTTCGGCGTAATATTTGCTCTGGGCTATACCCTCAACAATATGACTTTGTTGGGTTTAGGCTTAGCGGTAGGTAACTTAGTTGATGATGCCGTTGTGGAAATTGAAAACATGGAACGGCACTTGGGTATGGGAAAAGAACCCAAGCAAGCAGCTTTTGACTCCTCAGCAGAAATGGGTTTAGCGGTAATTGCAACTTCTGCGACAATCGTAGCCGTATTTTTACCCGTAGCATTCATGGGGGGAATTCCCGGTCAATTTTTCCAACCCTTTGCCATGACAGTTACCGCCGCGACTGTATTTTCCACAGCAGTAGCTCGGATGGTAACGCCGATGATGGGAGCGTATTTGTTAAAGCCAAAGGAAAAAGAGACAAGGAAAAATAATCCTAAATCCTCTCGTCGTTTTCAACCTTACGCTTCCACACTCAGATGGGCGTTACGTCATCGGATCACAACATTGCTCCTGGCTTTGGCTTTCTTTATTGGTAGCTTAATGTTGGTGCCGATGATTCCCAAGGGTTTGGTTGATGCTGCTGATATTGGTATTTCTGGGGTATCGATAGAATTAGCCCCTGGCTCAACTTTGGCAGATACTAAGCGGGTGGTAACTCAAGCAACTAATTTAATTACACAAAATCCTGCGGTTGAAAGTGTTTTATCTACAGAAAATGTAGCTTCGGCGAATCTTACTGTCAGATTAAAGCCCAAGGAAGAAAGAGAAGTATCTCAAAGCGAGTTTGAAGAAACAGTACGTCCCCAGTTTGCACAAATTCCAGGAGCGAGAATTAGTTTTCAAAGTACTGGTGCCGTCGGTGGTAGAAAAGATTTAACTATTGTCTTACAAAGCGAAAATCCTCAAGCCTTGAAAAAAGCTGCTGATGATTTAGAAAAGGAGATGCGAACAATTCCGGGATTGGTGGAAGCAACTTCAAGCGCTAGTTTGGTAAAACCGGAAATTTTGGTAGTACCCAAACCGCAACGCGCCGCAGATTTGGGAGTAACCGTACAATCTATTGCCCGTACCGCAACATTAGCTACCATTGGCGATAATGACGCTAACTTAGCAAAATACAATCTTCCCGATCGCCAAATTCCCATTCGAGTACAAATCGATCCCAAAGCGCGAGAAGACATCACAAATATTAAAAATCTCCAAGTTCCCACTCAAAACGGCGGTTTAGTTCCTTTATTGGCAGTAGCAGATATCCGTTTTGGTAGCGGCGCAGCGACTATCAACCGCTTTGATAGAATGCGTCAAGTTTCCGTAGAAGCTAACTTGCAGGGTATTTCTTTAGGACAAGGATTGCAAGCAGTAAATCAGCTACCAGCAATGACAAATTTACCACCCGAAGTAGCACGACGTTCGGCTGGAGATGCGGAAATTATGGAGGAAATTTTCGGACGCTTCGGTACTGCATTGGGTTTAGCCGTGATGATGATTTACTCAATCTTGGTGTTGTTGTACAATAATTTTCTACATCCAATCACTATAATGGTGGCACTTCCTTTGTGTTTGGGTGGTACTCTATTAGCATTGCTCATAGCCCAAAAAGCTTTGGGACTATATGCCTTAATTGGTATCGTATTACTGTTAGGAATTGTCACCAAAAACTCAATTCTGTTAGTAGATTATACGATTATCGGTTTAGAACAAGGCAAAAAGCAACGTCAAGCACTCTTAGACGCTGGTGTATCGCGCTTGCGTCCGATTTTGATGACTTCTCTTTCCACAATAGCCGGTACTTTTCCCCTAGCATTAGGGCTTGGTGCTGGTGCAGAAGTTCGTCAATCAATGGGTGTTGCGGTTATCGGTGGTTTTACAACTTCTACTTTATTAACTCTAGTAGTGGTACCAGTTTTATTCACCTACGTTGATAATTTTCAACATTGGATTCTCAATATAGTTAAATACGGTTTTAGAAAGAAACCACGCCGCCAAGTTGCAGAAGTTCCAGATGTTAAGTTACCACCCGCTAGTTAGGAGTTAGGAACTCGCGGAGTTAGGAGTTAGGAGTTAGGAGTTAGGAGTTATAAATTAAAAAGTCTACCCCCTCTACCCCCTCTACCCCCTCTTCCCCCTCTACCCCCTCTACTTTCTGCCTTCTCTCCCCGCTAATAACTTATTTATATGATGGACGTTCCCACTTATACTTGTCTTAATAGTCGATGGTAGAAATTATGCCAGAGCTTTCCAATATTCCCAAAACGGAAGAAAAAGCACCATCCTTTAGCGCAAAAAACCAAAATGGAGACTTGGTGAAGCTAGAAGATTTCCAATCTAATTGGCTTGTTCTTTACTTTTACCCAAAAGACGATACACCAGGTTGTACTGTCGAAGCGAAAGATTTTAGTGAATACTCGCAACAGTTTAACGCCTTGGGAGCAAAAATTCTGGGGGTTAGTCCAGATTCAGAAAAATCTCATTGCAAATTTATTAACAAACATAATTTATCAATTCAGCTTTTGAGTGACCCAGAACACCAAGTATGCGAAGCTTATGGTGTATGGCAATTAAAAAAGTTTATGGGTAAAGAATATATGGGAGTTGTACGTTCAACTTTTTTGATTGCGCCAGATGGAAAATTAGCTTTTGTATTCGTCAATGTACGAACTAAAGGCCATGTAGAGAAAGTATTGAGCAAGTTAAATGAATTACTTGAAAATTAGTTCTCTTTTTCTTACAAGTTTTCTACTCGAATTTCAAATAACTAGAGTATTTTAGGTACTGCGTAAGTAAGTCGGCATAAATAAACCAAGCGGTATTAAGTAATGTAAATTTAGTTAAAAGCCTTGTTACTACTCACTACTCACTATTCCCTATACCCTATTCCCAATTACTATTTTCAACACCGAGCTACTTAACACAATTTACCGTAAATAATGCGATCGCGTATCACTATATATTTTTGATGGTGATGCGGGAGGTGAAATCTTAAAACTAGTTCTCTAAGGGAATCAACCACCCGCACCGCTTTACTTTGGGTAACAAACAAACCGCTCTTATCCTACTGCTACCCCTACTTCTACAACAATTGCTTGCAGCTTTACACAAGCCGGGGGTAAGAAGAAGTCGGTTGAGGTACTTGAGGAGTGCGATAAGGATGATTAATTTCAAATTCACCAGGATCGGAATAGCCACTTTCTGACATAAAAGTTTGCACAGTTTCACGATACGCAAACCACTGTTTGTGAAGACGACGAATTAATTCCGGTTCCATTCTAAAGACATCAGAATTTTTAAATCCTGCTCTGGATAACCATTCATAAATAGAAAGAGTCTCGCCATTATTATTATGAAGCATTTTTCCTCCGAATAATGTTTAATTGAGGTTAAAATACGCTTCAAAGTTGCAACCTGAAGCGCTTATAGGTTATTTTCAGCAATGGTTATGGATGGGAACTGATTTTTTTGAAGGGTTGATTCAATTACCTTCTTACATTAAGAAAAACCAAACTAACTACCTTTAACCTAAGTAAAGACAAGGATTTAAAGTAGCAAAAAACCTATGCCCAACAGCTTTTTAGCTTCAACTCAGGTATTTATGGTCTATCCGAGTCTAACTTGTAAATAGTGAAAAGAGAATCCGAAATATCACCCTATTAAGCAGTTGATACTTTTGACATAAATATTCTGCCTGATGAATCTTTGTGCTCTTATAAACCAGATACGCCTGCAATCCAAGCTTTGACTCGAAGCAGACCTAAGCTTATTCTCTTAGTAAGGAAAAAATGAATCTATCCTTCTCAAGTTATATATTTACTGTACTATCCATATTAGAAATCACAACTTAGCAATTTTTTTAATTTACTCTGCCAGATTCTCAATAATACATCATTAAAGGATATTACGATCAAAAAGACGGGGATTCCCCTACCTCAAGTTATTTCCCCCAGCCGTCTAAGCTTTAATCCTTAAGGGTTCACAAGTATTTTAAATATTATTAGCTTGAGGGAATTGCCCCCTAATATAGTGTATTTAACAGATAAACAAATCAATATCTGAGTATTTTCTGTTTTCTTAATGATTTTATTGATGATGTAGAAAAGTAACCATGTTAAAACTTACTTATACCGATGATAAGTTAAGCTTAGATTACTCAAAACAATCTTTAGAAGATTGGGTAAATACAAGAGTACTTATAAGTGTACGAAGCGCTACTAATATTTATATTGAATCTAGTACAGCGTCTTTTTTAGTACCGGCAGACTCATCTTTCACTGCTGAATTAGAGAAACTAAATAGTCAAAATATAGTTGAATTCTGTCATTGCGATGCAGGTACGGTTGAAGTTGTTTTAAAAGGTGTCTGGCTGACATCAGAAGTAGAAAGCGAAACAGGAGTCTTCGTCACCGAGGCTGAGGAATCTACCGAATCACTATTGCAGAAAATGTTTGATTGCGAACTTTTATGCCATGCTTGATGGCGGCAAATTTGATTTGAATTGAGCACTGGTAGTATGATTAAGGATACCTATTTCACAATAATTTCACAATATTTAGTTGTAATTTAAAAAAATTAATAATTATTTTCAGTTTTGCTGTTCGCGGGACTATGGTGCGACTTCCGAATCCCACTGTAGAATGGTCCTAGTCAGTCGTGCCGCCTTTCCCCGAACAGCACCCTCTTCAATTCAAAACTCAAAGTATACCTTCTGCGATCGCCCTTAGGTGACTTCAGGCTTGAATTATTTTATTAGTACATAAGTTTTATTTAATTCAAACTCTTGAAGAATAACTATAATTTAGGATTTTATCACTTATGGAAAATAAATCAAATAACCGTGCTGAAGAAGTAGCACGGGAAGATTTAGTAATGTTTATAAATGCTTGTTTATCCTGCACGGGACAACGAGAATTTTATGATGATGCTTACGGACAAAAAGTATCAATTTATTTTCTCCACGAGTATATATTAGGTAATTATCGCTTGCTATACGCTCGCACTTTGGCAGCAGGAATTAATCATTTTAATCAAGCACAAATAATTTTAAATCTTCTCGCTACAGGAAAGAATACATCTCCACAACACCGGCAAGAGGAAGGTGCTTTGATTGCATCAATACTGCAACAATTACCGCCACAGCGCGCTTGGGGAGTATTACAGCAACTGAGACAACGAAAAATAAACAACCGCCGCAGTCGTGCAATTGCTCGTGATTATGTAAATTATCGCCGCAATATTGATTTTGATGCGGTAAAGTATCGTTCAAAAGTAAGAGCTATAGTTACTCACGCACACCTGAAATTTCAAGGAGAATTAGGTAATTTTCTATTTCGTAATTGGAAGCAAAAGGTTTACAAAACAGAATTATTTGAAAAATTCCGTCAAGCACATTTTAGTGCTGAAGCTGTCTATGAACTCCCTTTTACTATTGCTGAAGGTTTAGCAACAAAGCATAAAATTAAACGCGAAATTTTCTTATCGCGGATCCAAGAAAGGATGACTTTAAACGAAAAATTACGTTTTCAAAATGCGGCTGAAAGCGTCAAAATCAAAATAGATTTAGATTTAAGTCGTCTTCCATTAACTAAATTAGCATTATATATTCTTTCCTTACCCGTGGAAACTCG
>JBCBQE010000230.1:0-8674 GCA_039820385.1 Cyanobacteria bacterium J06635_10 | reverse complement strand
AACATATGGGTTTAATTCCCCACCGCTCAAAGGTGGAAGAATTGGGTTGGGGTTTAAATCCCCATAGATATTCCAGCCAACTTCGTTCCTTCCGCTCAAACCGCTCAAACCTTCGTTCTAATATATACAGGACTTACGTAGCTTGATTTTTCATGCCCCATGCCCAGATCAAACCCTTGATTTCTCCTGCATCTATGCTTAAGTCCTAATATAGACAACTTACTACCTCTGACATGACCAGATGAAGTTTTTTAACGTGCAAATCTTGGACTTTTATATATCATTGTAAATCGTATCCAGTAATTCAACTCAAGGACCGGGTGTATTTGGTCAAAAGAGGTATAATGTCCGTACTTAGAATAGGAAATAAAATTTCAAAATCTGAATAAATACAAATAAATATTAATCCAGGCATCACAAAATAATTGATGTGATGAAATGTGATGTGAATAGCACTGTTATTTGAATAACAATCAATGTTTGATTTACAAGTAGTAAACAAATTCAGAAAAATATTGCAAAAACTCAAGTTACGAGTATTAGTAATATTTACTGTTGTTGTGTTTGGCGGAGTAATTTTTTCAATACAGCCAGCCCAAACGCAGCAGCCAGTAGTATTAAATTTGCTAATGACAGCCCCAGATGCTCAACCTTGGAAACAGGGGATAATCAAAGATTTTGAAGCAGAAAATCCTGATATTAGCATCAATATTATTGAAGGTCCGAATGCGACAAATTTATTAGAAGATTTATATACTTCTGCCTTTATTTTAGGCGACTCTCCTTATGATTTAATTAATATGGATGTCGTTTGGACACCAAAATTTGCTGCTGCTGGTTGGTTGTCAGATTTGACAGATAAAATATCTCAAGAGGAACTAGCAGCATTTTCACCAAAAGATGTAGAAGGGCGACGTTACAAAGGTAAACTATATGCAATTCCCATGCGCAGCGATGTGGGAATGCTTTATTACCGAGAAGATTTACTCAAAGAAGCAGGGTTTAATCCTCCAGAAAGCTTTGACGATTTAGTCAAAATATCCCAAACTTTACAAGAAAAAGGAAAGGTTGATTGGGGTTATGTTTGGCAAGGTAAGCAATATGAAGGATTGGCAGCGATGTTTGTGGAAATCCTCCAAGGTTTTGGTGGTTATTGGGTTAACCCTGAAACTTTAGAAGTGGGCTTAGATAAACCACAAACATTAGAAGCAATTGAATTTCTTAAAAATACGATTCCAAGCAATATTTCTCCTCCTGGGGTAACTACATATCAAGAGGAAGAAACGAGAAGGATTTTTCAAAATGGTAATTCAGCTTTTTTAAGAAATTGGCCTTATGTTTGGCCCCTTGCAAATACAGAATCTTCACCCGTAGACGGTAAAATTGCCATCAAACCAATGGTACATTCCAAAAATGGAAGTAGTGGTGCTTGTTTAGGAGGTTGGGCATTAGGAATATCTAAATCTAGCAAACATCCTGAAGAAGCTTGGAGAGCAATTAAATATTTTACCTCTGAAGATGCACAGCGAAAATTTGTCTTAGAAGCTGGTTTTGTACCTAGTCGTCGTTCGTTATTTTTAGATCCACAAATTGTTGCTAAATATCCTCATTATCCCCAATTATTAAAAGTAGTAGATAAAGCAGTATTGCGTCCACCCATTGCTCAATACGCTCAAGCATCCGATATTTTACAACGTTATCTTTCCGCTGCATTAACATCTAGAATGACTCCCGAAGTAGCAATGAAAAATGCAGCCTCTGAGACTCGTCAATTATTGGGAACAATGAACAATTATCAATGAACAATGAACAATGAACAATGAACAATGCCGATAACCCTACGCTAACGACTAACAACTAACAAATAACGACTAACAATTAACAATTTATATGGAAACAATCCGGAGTAGAGAACAAAAAACGGCGTGGATTTTGTTAATACCCGCACTGCTGTTGCTGTTGTTGGTTTTTGGCTATCCTATCACCCGTGCTTTTTGGTTAAGTTTGTTTACCCAAAATTTAGGAACGCAATTACAACCCGTTTTTTCGGGTTTGGATAATTATGGGCGGATGGTAGGAGATGGACGTTTTTGGCAAAGTTTTCTGGTAACAACTATATTTACTAGTGCCTCGGTAATTTCAGAATTGCTATTAGGTTTGATAATTGCTTTAGTATTAAATCAGCAATTTTTCGGACGTGGCTTAGTGCGCACTACTGCAATTTTACCGTGGGCATTACCGACTGCTTTAATTGGTTTGGCTTGGGCTTGGATTTTTAACGATCAATATGGGGTAGCGAACGATATTTTACTGCGGTTAGGTTTGATTAAAACTGGTATTAATTGGTTGGGTGAACCAACTTTAGCCACGATCGCGGTTATTGTTGCTGATGTATGGAAAACTACGCCTTTTATCAGTATCTTGTTGTTAGCTGGGTTGCAGTCAATATCCGCCGATCTGTATGAGGCACACTCTATTGATGGAGCGACACCTTGGCAGAGTTTCCGACAAATAACCTTGCCACTTTTGATACCACAAATTTTGATAGCGGTTTTATTTCGCTTTGCCCAAGCATTCGGAATCTTCGATTTAATTTCGGTAATGACAGGTGGTGGCCCCGGAGGTGCTACGGAGGTTGTATCGCTGTATATTTACTCTACCATCATGCGCTATTTAGATTTTGGTTACGGTGCTGCGTTGGTTGTAGTAACTTTTATGTTGCTAATTTTTGCAGTGTTTATTGCCAATGTACTACTGAATATATCTCGCACTAACACTTAAAATTGAGGTATAAGGCATTGGTAAATTATTAACAACTAACCACTCACCACTCACTACTCACCATTCACCACTCACCACTAACAACTAACAACTAACAACTAACCACTAACTATTAACCAATATGAAACAGAATTCTTTAAAAAAAATATTCCTATGGATAGCAATTATCTTCGTAGTTATATTTAGTTTGGCACCAGCTTTATGGCAATTATTAACTTCGTTTAAGGTTAATGAAGATATTTCAAAATTTCCTACGATTTATTTTCCGACTCGCATTACTTTGAGTCATTACACTGAATTATTTATTCGTCGTCCTTTCTGGCGTTATATATTAAATAGTGCTTTTGTTTCCATTCTTTCTACAGCTTTCGCTTTGGGAATTGGTGCTCCTGCTGCTTATGCTTTGGCGCGTTTGCGTCCAAAGGGTCAAAATATTATTCTTGCGGGAATTTTAGTTGTTACCCTATTTCCAGGAATTTTATTATTCTTTGGATTATTAGAAATTGTTCAATTACTGCGTTTGGGTAATAATTATTTAGCGTTAATAATTCCTTATACTGCAATTAATTTACCCTTAACTATTTTAGTTTTACGCAGCTTTTTTGAGCAATTACCTAAAGATTTGGAAGATTCTGCTCGGGTAGACGGTTACAATACTTGGCAAATGCTAACACAAATTATTTTACCGATGACTCTTCCTGCTTTGGTGACAACAGGAATTCTTACCTTTATTTTTGCTTGGAATGAATTTATTTTTGCTTTAACATTTATTACTCGGGAAGAAATGAAAACAATACCTGTTGCGGCAGCACAATTAAGCGGTGCATCAACTTTTGAAATTCCCTATGGCCCCATTGCTGCTGCTACAGTTTTAGGTACATTACCTTTAGTTTTACTAGTTTTATTCTTCCAACGCAAGATTGTTCAAGGACTTACCGCAGGTGCAGTTAAAGGATAAGTTAGTTGTTGGTTGTTAGTAGTTAGGAGTTAGGAGTTAGGAGTTAGGAGTTATCAGTTGTAGAGACGTAGCAGTGCTACGTCTCTTATTGAGTTAGGAGTTAGGAGTTATAAATTAAAAATATTTGCCTCGTGCCCAATAACGTAATTTTAATATGGCTAAACTTGAACTTCAAAACTTAAACAAAACCTTTTCTCAGAAAGTTATTCCGGTTAAAGATATTAGTTTATCTGTCGAAGATAGCGAATTTCTGACATTACTAGGTCCCAGTGGCTGCGGTAAATCTACTACTTTGCGAATGATTGCGGGCTTGGAAGAAGTGACGCGAGGAAAAATATTCTTGGGAAACGAGGATATTACCTACAAAGGTGCTGGCGATCGCAATATGGCGATGGTGTTCCAAAGTTACGCGCTATACCCACACATGACGGTACAGGAAAACCTTGCTTCGGGATTAAAGTTAAAAAAAGTACCGCGTGCGGAAATTATCACGCGAGTCGCAGAAGTCGCAGAACTTTTGGGTTTAGAAGAGTTGTTAGCGCGCAAACCCGGACAACTTTCTGGGGGGCAAAGACAGCGGGTTGCTGTAGGTAGGGCTTTGGTGCGTAAAGCCGAAGCATATTTACTAGACGAGCCTTTGAGTAACCTTGATGCATTATTACGCGAAAGAGTACGTGCCGATATCAAGCAGATATTTTCAGCCCAAAAAGCGCCGGTAGTCTATGTTACTCACGACCAAACCGAAGCAATGACGCTTTCTTCCAAAGTTGCGGTATTAAATAACGGTTACGTACAACAACTTGCACCGCCAGCAGACATTTACAACCATCCTGCGAATTTATTTGTCGCCGGTTTTGTGGGTAGCCCTCAGATGAATTTACTTACACTACCTTGTAAAGGAAATAGCGCCATCCTGGGTGATTTTGCCATAAATTTACCATTATTTCCAACTTTACCACCGCAAATTGTTTTAGGTATTCGTCCGGAACATGTTCGTATAGCATTACCAGAAGATACGCAAACCGTAAAAGGGCATGTATATCTAGTAGAAAATTTGGGTATGTACAAATTGGTTAGCGTGCATGTTGCTGCTTCTCAAACAGAATCGCCGACTATACGTGCTTTACTACCTCCCGATCAAAATTGGAATGATGAAGAAATCACCCTGGCTCTACCCTCACAGAACATTCACTGGTTTGATGTAGAGTCAGGCAATTTATTAGTTAAGAAATAACTCCAGGAGCAACGATCGCAGAAAAAAAGGATAACACTTGAACCACGACAACTAACTACCAACAACATCAAAATTGCAAAAACTTTTCTATCTTAGCTTGTACTTCTGGTAGATTAATATAAGCATCTGCTGCTTCAATTAAATTATTGATATTTTCTTCGCTAGCGTCATCTAAATCATCGCTTAAACGTTTACCAGTTAAATGTTTATCAAGCTTAAATTGCAAGCGGACAATAGAAGAGTTAATTACTTGTCTGCTAATATATTCATATACATCTGATGAAGCATCAAGTAGTACGCCAACAATTGGTTGTGCCCATTCAAACAAACCCCAAGTCCGCGCTTTTTCAAAAGGAATAATTCGAGTTCTATCTCCAGTACCGATAGAAAGTACGCTAATATCTTTTGGTGAATAACCAAAGCGTAATGCTTCTGCGATCGCGCAACTAGAAGGATTATTTGCAGCAACTCCACCATCAATAGCAGAGTATATAGTTTTAATTGAATAAGTCGATGTTCGATCGGGAATTCTATCCCAAGAAGGCTTTACTGTTGCTTTTCTAATGCGACCAGTATAGCTTTTAATAATCCGAGTTTGTCCGGTACCATGACCGTCAGTAATTCTAATTTCGGCATTTTCATACACGCGATCGACGGTAGATTCATTATCGCTCAAAATAATAGTATTTATACTCGCATCTTTGACATTTCCAATAACTCTTTTCTCTAATTTATGTGCAGGGAAATAAGTAGGAGCCGATGCCGAAGAAACACATACTTCCCACAAAGGTACATTACCATATGGTTTATCAGGTCGCCAGCTTTTAAAAATAATTGGATTCCGTTCAATCGTGTCATAAGATACGACTAATAGTCTTGGAGAAGTACCAATATCAAACAGTCTTGTTTCCCCGAAAACACTTTGCAAAATCTGAATCAAACTCTCGTCAGAAAACTTGCAAGCAGATATTCCATATTTTAATAGTAAAGGAATTCGTTTTAAAGAAAAAATACTTTGATAAGGAAAGATAATTGAGCCTTTATTTTTGAAAAAATCTACAATTTCCTCACTTTTGTGTCCTGTAGCGATCGCCGACGCTACAATAGAACCTGTAGAAGTTCCTACTATTAAGTCAAAATACTCACTTAAAGGTCGATCGATTTGCTTCTCAATATGAGCTAACATTTTTGCCGCAACTATTCCCCTAATTCCTCCACCATCCAGACTTAATATCCGAAAAGGCATTTTTCTAACTCTCCCTGTTTGATTTATGTTTTGCGGTTAGATTATATACATATATTTCCCCTAGATATTATTATTAATATTGCGATCTGCTGCAATGACGAAAGATACAAAATATTAGAGTTACACGAATATTGCATTAAAAGCATCATTAATGAACAATATTTTGATATTAAAATTTACTTTTATTGAATACACAGTATCTGAATATGCGGATAATTTTTCTGAGGATATCTTGCCTTAATATAAAACTCTGAACGTCAAGATATTTTTTAATAAAATGCCTATTTATTTCAATGATATACAAGTTTTAAATAATTAGATAACTTGTGGTAATATCAACTAAATAATTAAAATAATCTGCGAACAACATTGAAATTTATTAGGATGAATTTCTGTGATGGAAAAGACAGAAAAACAAAAAATGCTCGCAGGAGAATTATATCTTGCTCAAGACAAAGAATTGAGTGAAGATCGTAAACGAGCGCGTCGTTTGCTACGAGGATATAATTCGACAACAGAAGAAGATATTCAAAAACGGCAAGAAATTCTTCAAGAATTATTTGGTAAAGTCGGCAGCGAAATTAGAATTTTACCGCCTTTTCACTGCGATTATGGCAGCAATATTTACGTTGGCGATCGCTTTTTTATGAATTTTGGTTGCGTAATTTTGGATTGTAATATTGTAGAAATTGGTGACAATGTTTTATGTGCTCCTTATGTGCAAATATATACTGCTAATCATCCAGTAGAACCCGAAGTTCGTCTAACAGGGAAACAACTCGCTTCCTCAGTGAAAATCGGTAATAATGTTTGGATTGGTGGCGGCGCAATTATTTGTCCTGGGGTGACAATTGGAGATAATACTACTATTGGTGCGGGTAGTGTAGTTGTTAAAGATATACCCTCGCGAGTCGTTGCTGTTGGTAATCCTTGTAAAGTTATTCGTCATTTATAATTATTCTGTAAAATAACTTATTTATTCAGAAAGATTTAGCTAATCTGACAGCTAGTTTACATAAAAATACTTATCCAAGGAGCCTAGGGTGGTGGCGAAGCTTAAAGCGTTATCAATAGTATCTGCTAGTGCAGCATTAATTGTTACGGGTACAGCACAAGCAGCTAAAGCGGCAAATTTCAACCCCGCGCCTATTTATCAAGATTTCGGTAAATACAGCACAACAATCTCTGGAAATAATGACGTAGCTGATATTTACTTTCCCAAAGTTAGAGATTCAACCACTACTAAAAATTCCTTTCCTATTGCTTTATTGCTACAAGGTGCTAATGTAGATAAATCAAGTTATTCTGAATATGCCAGTATTGTAGCTCGCTATGGTTTTGTGGTAGTCGTACCGAATAGAGAGCGAGTGATTCCACAACTTAATGCCAGTGGACTTTTTGCTGAAACTTCCCAATTAGATAATGTTCTCGCGCAGATAAAAATAGAAAATAATACAGCGAATTCACCTGTAAAAGGTATTGTCGATACAGATAAATTAGCATTGTTAGGTCATTCTTTTGGCGGTGCTGTAGGATTATCTGTAATTGCCAACACTTGTATACCTCGTTTTTGTCAAGCTTCATTTAAGCAACCAGATGAATTAGTTGCAGGTGCATTTTTTGGTACGGGTTTATCACGCAGTAGAAGCAGCCTTGAATTCATACCCATTAATAATTCCGGAATTCCTATAGCTTTGTTGCAAGGAAACATTGATGGTATTATCCCACCTTTCCTAGCTAATGCAACTTACGATAATATTCAAAATCCCCCCAAAGCTTTAATTAGCATTTCAGGTGCAAATCACTACGGTATCACTAATACTAATAATCCTGAAGGTCCTATACCAGACCCCAACATACCAACTATACCTCAAGATGTGGCAGTAGAAACTGTTGCGCGTTGGAGTGGGTTATTTTTACGCGCTAGCGTGCTTGATGACAAGGAAGCTTTTGATTATGTATATTCCACTGGTGACGCAAGAGATAAAAATGTAACAGTCATCAGTCAAGCCAAATCGATTCCTGAAGCATCTTCTATATGGGGTTTGGGAGCATTTGGTATTGGTTTTGTGGTGTGGAAGAAAAGGAATAAAAATAAAAATTTAAGCGCGGTTAATTTTATGAATAGAAAATAGATATTAAAAATGTAATAACACCATGAAAGAGAGACGTAGCAATGCTACGTCTCTACATTATTGTTTAATTTTTTAAATCAATTATTTACCCTGAATATTCATATCCATGGTAAATTTGGAAATCATCAGAGTTTCTTCTAAAGTATTGATATTTTTCCCAATATATTCGCTATCAGCAAGCAAGGAAAGTTGAGAGCTAACAGGCATTACTTTATCAAGCTGTATAGTCGCTTTGCCTTTGGCGTTACCTGTAAATGACTGTAGAGTTAAAATACCATCCAAAGGCAATCCGGGATAATCAATTACTTGAGAAGACGTTT
>JBCBQE010000229.1:0-8677 GCA_039820385.1 Cyanobacteria bacterium J06635_10 | reverse complement strand
GGTTTAAAAGCACTACTACGCCGTTTTAAAAAACAAAAGTTTGAATATGTACAGTGCGGTAGAATCGATAGCGTTGCAGACGGAATTGCACGGGTTTACGGACTTGATGGAGTGCAGGCGGGTGAGCTATTAGAATTTGTATCTAAATCTGGAGATATAATCCGCGGTATGGCCCTAAACCTCGAAAAAGAGTTTGTTGGTGCGGTGCTATTTGGTAAGGATACAGACCTAAAAGAAGGTGACTTTTCTCGTCGAACAAAAAGCATTATTTCCGTGCCTACAGGAATCTTTTTACGCGGTCGCGTAGTTGATCCATTAGGATTACCGCTTGACGAAAAAGGAGCATTACCTGCTACAAAACAAGAACTTATCGAACGTAAAGCACCTGGTATCCAATTACGTGCACGTATCGATAGCCCTATGGCCACTGGTATACGAGCTGTCGACAGCCTTGTTCCCATTGGAAACGGTCAACGTGAACTGATAATCGGCGACAGACAGACAGGTAAGACTGCAATAGCTGTTGATACAATAATTCACCAGACAAGGCTTCGCCAACTGGAAGCAGACTATATCAGCTCAAAAGAAGTAACAAGCAGTTTAGGTGCAGAAAAAGCCGGGGCTACGTGCGTTTATGTAGCCGTGGGTCAAAAACGATCAAGTATAGCGCAGCTTGCGAAAAAACTAGATGAAGTTAAAGCAATGCCATGGACAGTCATTGTTGCAGCTACTGCATCTGATTCTGCTCCATTACAGTTCTTAGCTCCTTACGCAGGATGTACTATTGCTGAATATTTCAGAGATATCGGAGAGCCTACTGTAATCATCTACGATGATTTAAGTAAACAAGCAGTGGCGTATCGACAAATGAGCTTATTACTTCGCCGACCTCCAGGACGAGAAGCTTATCCGGGTGATGTTGGGCGACCGTTAGTCGTGTTTATTGATGCAAAGGTGAAGAATCTCACCAATGACGCCGCAGGCTGGGAGAAGCGGTGCGGACTGCAAGCTAACCATGGTAGCAAATGCTGCCGAGGAAAAGACTCAAGTGGGACAATAGCATGCTTGCAAAGGGAACGGAAGTGTTTGGTCGACTACAGCCGCCACCCGAGTCCAAAGAGTTTACGAAAAGATGAGCGGGTTAATCGCGAATGTGAGCTGTGGACGGAACCCCGGGCCGATAGCTCTGACCACCCACAAACTTGTGGGCATGAGCTCTGTTCCTTGGAGGGCATTAAATCATCGTGCGCCTCCCAACCAGTAAGAAACTCCAAATTCTGTACGAATTTAAAACAGTGGAAACGCATGGGAAAACCCTTTCAGCACATAAGGTGCGAAACTTTTCGGAACGCATTGTTATACAATCAAACGATAAGCACGGAACCGGTGAACTTCGCAAGGCATTACAGCACTGCGGAGGGCAGAGGCCTCGTAGTACCTATAAACGGGAAGGCGGCTAAATCGGTAGACGAAGTAAACAACGGTGTGACCGTCTGTACGACTCAGGATACCGCACATCTGAATCAGCGTTCGGCGACAAGAGTTTCATCGAATGATGAGCAGGATTTCTCCCGCAGCGTCTCGGAATCGCTGAACAAACTCCGGCGAATGGGGGAAGAGTGTAAACACCCCATAAATAACCTAATGAAGATCATTGGAAATTTTGACTTGTGGTTAGCTGCCTATGCAAAACTGAGCCGCAACCCTGGGTCATTGACCAAAGGCACGGACGGACGTACCATAGACGGCACTAGTGTTGCAACGTTAAAAGCGCTGCAAGAAAAGACCCTAACTGGGAGCTACCAATGGGGCAGCATCCGCCGGAAATGGATCCCCAAACCCGGACGAACGGAGAAGCGCCCGCTGGGAATACCCAACTTCCAGGACCGAGTCGTCCAGGAAGTCTTACGTATGATACTGGATGCCATCTATGAACCGAATTTCCTTGACTGCAGTCACGGATTTAGGCCAAAAAGAGGACAACAGGGCTGTGTCAAATACATACGTGCGTGGTTCCCCGGCGTACTTTGGTACATCGAAGGAGACATAAGCAAGTGTTTTGACACCATCGATCACAAAATACTGGTTAGGTTACTCAAAAAGCGAATCAAGGATAGAAAATTCATCGGTCTCGTTGAGAGTGGACTGAAATGCACAATAATTGACCTAAAAACTAGCATCGTTTCGGAGCTGGGTACCCCGCAAGGAGGAGTCCTAAGCCCGCTTCTGAGTAATATTTACATGCATGAACTGGACAGATATATGACTCGGGCCATGCTGAAAATAAACAAAGGGAAAAGGCGAAAGGCAAATCTGGAATATCAAAAGCTTATGAACAGAGCATATAGAGCACGGAAAAGGGGAGATATCCCCTTGGCTACCTCATATGGGGAAGAAGCTCGACAGCTTAACTCTAAAGACCCAATGGATCCGGAGTATCGTAGGGTAAGATACGTCAGATTTGCGGACGACTTTCTTGTCGGAGTAATAGGACCAAAAGCAGCAGCTTCACGCTTAAAAGAAGCGATAAATAACTATTTAAGACGCAGACTGAAACTCAAACTGAATATTGAAAAGACTAACATAACACATCACGAATCCCGTATCCCATGGCTAGGTTTTCTCGTAAGCACTTCGAGGACCGTGAGAGGAGCGAAAGCCAGACTCGAAAGTAAGACCATCCCAAAACGCATACCAGCGCTAGGGGTTACTGTCTATAGCGATATAAACAAAATCCTAGGCCGACTGGCACAAAAAGGCTACTGTCAAAAAGATGGCACCTCCCTCCCCAACTGGAAAGAAGCGCTGCTGCCCCCTCAAAGCTACTCAACGAAAAGGGCCTCCCAACTAATAGTCGGGCTCGATTCGTACTATAAAGTGGCGAACAACAGGCGGGCAACAACTCACCGAGTCATGAGAACAATCCGAAACAGCTTGGCCAAAACTTTTGCTGCCAAATACAAACTTGGCACAATGTCAAAAGTGTTCAAGATTGCCGGAAAAGATCTTAGCAACCCGCTAAAGTCTAAGAAAAGCATAATTGGTACTACCGACGAGAAACAAAAGACGGACGCCCAGCAGGCCGGGGGGGGGACCTGTACCAAGGGGGAACCATACGTATACCGTATGTGCTCGCCCAAGGAGTCAAAAAACCGGATATATCGGTAAACTACACCGGAAAAGGAGCAAATGCGTCTAGGGACCCATACGTCCACCTAAATACCAGCGCCGAAAGGGCTCATAGTGCCCTGAAGGGGGTCTGCAGTGTGTGTGGGGAAACCGAAAACGTCGAAATGCACCACATCCGGGCAATTAAAGACCTGAAAGACAGAAACCCCACGGAAAGAATCATGATGGCGATAAATCGCAAACAAATTCCGTTATGTAGACCCTGTCACCTGACTGTACACGGGAAGAAGAAGACGGCGAAGAAAAGAGCCAGAGACAACACACTATAATACCTACAATAAAATCTAAGAAACAGTAAGTTTTGAGAAACTATAACCACTCGCAGGAGAAATTTGGATTGGAAAGCCGTGTGAATGGTGACATTCTCGCACGGTTTGGGGAGAACTTTAGTACTCCGAAAGAGGAACTCTTTACTCCATTTTTATTGCCACAGTCGATTATTAGAACGAGCTGCTAATATGGGACGTGGCTATAGCTTAACGGCATTACCAATTATCGAAACTCAAGCAGGAGATTTAAGTGCAGGGCGGGAATGCGCCCATACTTCCTCCAATATCTTCCCGTTCCGGTATCGGGGAGAGGTCCTTGAACCAGACCGTTTTAGCGGTTTAAGAGCTTGCTTCAAGGATGGGCCCACCATGGACAGGTTAACAAAACCGACACATTTCGAGAAAGCAGGCGATCGAAATCCGCCAGGAGGACGAACACTCCTCTTACCTACAACGTGTCTCTCTGCGCATGCATACTGTAGAGAGACAGCCGGACGTGTGGGATTTGCTTGCCAGAGAGGCTACCACACATACATACGTGGTGAAGAAGTGCTATGGCCTAAAGTGGGAAAGAATACCTTCTTTAAAACCGAGGATATGGGAACTTTCAATATGTCTGATTTAAAAGTGTCAGATAGAAGCGCGGCAAGAGTAGCGGGCCGAGCAAATGCCTCGACTTGTACGGTATCCGAGAGTCGTTGTACAGCCCTGGTCTGCCAAGTGCCGCAGCCGGACAGATTTATGAAATTTGCTACATTAGCTCTCATAAAAATACGAAAAATAGATTGGGAAAGATTCTATATCACAGATCTTGCAAAAGCTTTAGCACAGATTGATTTCTACGCTCAAAAAGCGAAGGAAAACCTGGGATTCCTGGGACACGTTGATCTCATCAGCATCCTTGCGAACCCCAGTTTCCTCCTCTATGCATATAGTCGCATTCGAAAAAGTGGAGCCACAGGGATCGACAATGTCCTCCCTACAGGTCTAACTTCAAAAGGACTACTAAAACTTGCGGTGGAATTAAGGGAAGGTGACTATAAACCAAAACCCACAAAAAGGGTAACGATACCGAAAGCGGATAAGAAACGACTTAGACCACTAGGTATTGCCAGTACGAAAGACAAAGTAGTACAGCAAGCGGTTCACCTTATCATCGAGCCACTTTTCGAACCCCTTTTTTCCCCGCGCAGTCACGGCTTCAGACCGGGTAGATCGTGCCATAGTGCACTCAAAGAGATTGACCTGTTTTGGACTAATACCATATGGTTACTAGAATTCGACTTTAAACAAGCATTTGATACCCTTAATCACAGATACTTAATGGCCCAAGTTGCTAATCGTTTCTCTGATAGAAGATTCTTAAAACTACTATGGAGCATGCTAAAGGTTGGATACATTCAACCCACAAGCTTGGTCGACAGTAAGCTTGAACTTACTGAGGGTACCCCTCAAGGATCGATCATCAGTCCCCTTGCTTCCAACATATACTTCCATCAACTGGACGTTTGGATACAAGACTACCTGGCCCCCAAGTACACTAAAGAATCCCCTTCTAGAAAAATAAGCGATGAGTACCTAAACGCTACAGATCGGTGGAAGAGTTCCAAATGGACGCCAGTATTGGATGAAGTTAAAAACCTTACTCCCCATGTGCCTGCGCAAAAGCGTAGGCGCATGCTAAAGACATTAAGAGTGGAAGAGGCGAAAGCACTCAATATTCCTTTTTACTCCAAAGTCGATAGCACACGTCTGACATACTGCAGGTACGCGGACGATTTCATACTTGGTTATAGGGGAACCAAAGAAGAGGCAAGAAGAATACTCCAGGAAGTCTTCTATTTTTGTGAATCTACCCTTCTTATGGGTCTGAATGCGGACAAGACGGGTATAGCACATAAAGAAGATGGGATCATGTTCTTAGGATACAAAATCTGGCTGGATAGCAATATGTCTATAGAAGGTGACCTAAAGAGGGCCTCTAGAACACGTATGAAATTCACTATCCCAGTCGAAAGACTTTATAAGAAATACTCTGAAAAAGGTTACTTCCAGAAAGGGAAGAAGAATAAGGGAAGCAGGCACGTGGCACGAAAACAGGATAAATACGTGTTCATGGAACCATACATTATTATTCAACGATATAATGCTGTGGTTCGGGGCCTAATCAACTATTACTCTGGCTCTGAGAGGCTAAGCAACATGTATCATCTGATATATGATCTTAGAAGATCAGCAGCTCTCACCCTGGCTCATAATCGGAAAAGACGCTCAGCTGTGTGGGCGCTTAAAAAGTGGGGACCAAATCTAAGTGTATCGACAGAAGAAGGTAAAACGACTGAGTTTTACTTTCCCTCACTAGACTCCAATAAGAGGAACTGGAGTGGGGGGGAAGTCAACAATATATCAAGAAATAAAATTATTGGCTTTCCACACCCTAAAACCTTTGATCTCATAAAGTCAGCAAGCGAACTAGTTTGCAGTATCGAAGGATGTGATTCCAAAGCAAATCAATGGCATCATATAAAACACAAACGAAAAGTTAAAGGATCAGGAATAAAGAGAATGCACATTGTAGCATCTGCGAGGCAGATACCAGTGTGCAAGTATCATCATGACCTCATCCATCGTGGCAAATATGATGGTCCCAATCTCAAGAAAATTCGAGGATATGAAATCTCCGAATAATACTTCTTGCGTAGGTCTGGGGGAACGCGTAGTGCCGGGAAACTCGCTCGCTACGTGTGGAGGGCAGCTTGATTGTCGGACATATGTTTAGCATCGATTGTTGTTGAACATATGCTAAACATACAACGATGGTCACTCGAAGCCCTATTATATTCCAACAAACGTAATTTCAATTACTGACGGTCAATGCGCACTAGAAGCAGATTTATTTTTCAAAGGTATCCGCCCAGCAATAAATGTTGGGCTAAGCGTTAGTCGCGTAGGTTCAGCTGCCCAAGTAAAAGCCATGAAAAAAGTGGCAGGCCAACTGAAATTATTACTTGCGCAATATCGAGAAAACGCGGCGTTTGCTCAGTTTGCAAGTGATTTAGATGCCAGT
Source organism: Cyanobacteria bacterium J06635_10 (assembly GCA_039820385.1). Taxonomy (GTDB): domain Bacteria; phylum Cyanobacteriota; class Cyanobacteriia; order Cyanobacteriales; family Nostocaceae; genus Rivularia. The sequence goes on along the minus strand of JBCBQE010000229.1, from coordinate 2,152 downwards.
ACCAAAAAGGTTTTGGAACGTGGAGAGCGTTTAACACAAATTTTAAAACAAGACCAATTTGCAACAACATCTACCCCAATCCAGGTTGTAATGCTTTACGCCGGTTCAAAAGGATATTTAGATGTTTTAAATTTAAGTCAAATAGATATGTTTATGGCATATGTTACTCAAGATTTAACAAATTATAGTTGGCCGTTTATCGAAACAATTATTGCTACAAAAGACTTCGACACGGAGGCAGAGTCAAGTATGCAAGAATATATTAAAGACACCGTTGACTTTATACAAAATAGCTAACCATGTTTGATTATTTGGCTATTCTCGTATACCTTCTTGTAGCCGCAGGATTTGCAACACTTTTTAGTGGCGCGGCCTTTTTAGTTGCGTTTCGACGATCCAATAGCGAAAAAACAGCTCAATATGAGTGTGGCTTTGATCCGTTTGATGATGCGCGGTCTAAATTTGATGTTCGTTTTTACTTAGTTGCTTTATTGTTTCTGGTAATGGATCTTGAAATTTTATTCTGCTTTCCATTTAGCATATCATTGGCTGATATTGGAGCGCTTGGATATTGGATTGGTATTTTTTTTTTAATTATTTTAACTGTCGGCTTTTTCTATGAATGGTCGAAAGGAGCGTTGGATTGGTCGTAATGAGACCCCCCCAATGCGACGTGCGAGGTGGTGGTGGCGCGATCACCACCTCTTCAGCGTTAAAAAAAACGCAGTTTTTTTTTCCCGATCCCGAATATAACAGATTGCGAAGATGTCGAAAAAAAGGCTTGCCGACGATGTAGTACAAAAAACGTAGTTTTTTTGTACTTCGTGCCTCCCTCCGAAGGGCGGGCAAAAAACGAAGTTTTTTTTACGGTAATCTTTAAAAAATTTCGTACAGAAATAAAATAGTTTTTTTTTTCCATCTCGCACACCTTAAAAAAAACTACGTTGGTGGTAGTGCCTGGTTCCCAGGCACAACCGGAAAAAAATCGTAGATTTTTTTCCAACTCAGAAGTACGGGGTGTTGCTTCACCACCAACCGGAACGTCTTCGTCGAAAGTTCGAAAGTTCGTCGCAAGCTTTTTTCTTCACAAGCTTTTCTTCCCCCTTTCTTTTTGCCTGAACTTCACTGTTACATCCTTGGCCTTGAAGAGGATGAAAAAGTACGCATAAGAAAAGTAACGCTTTTCAAAGAAAAAAGCTACCTTTATTTTCAGCGAATATCCTGACACGCAATACGGCTTTGATCCCCCCTGGTCGTAGCGTTAAGTAAGGATTCGGGTCAGAGTTGCGACCCCGTACAAAAAAACTACGGTTTTTTTCCCCGTCGTCGCAGTCAATCATTCAGATGCAAACTTAATTTCAATTTCAAATTTTAAAAAAGCTTTTATTCACTGTACTTACAGTTACATGATATGTAGCTACGCTTCGTGCATCGTTTGAAAGCTGCTGAAAAACTTCCATGGCATAATATATTAACATAACACTATGATAGTCCTTAACGAGCATTGTTCAAGACAAGCTAGAATAGCCATATTACGAAAAAAAAAACTTAAAGAATGGATTGACTCCTTAAAACAAGCAAGACCCGAAAAATTTTGTTTAGTTCACATTCAAAAAACTAAAAACAATACCCATTGTGTAATTTCAAACTTATTTGGGATCCAAAAAACTTTGTGGTCAACGTGTGGTGGAATCCATAGTAATAAGGTAAAAGGTCGCAGGAAAACGCGATATGTCCAACGAATGGTTTATAAAAGTGCAATTGAAAAAATACTCGCACTAGGGTTGGAATATTTAGTTATTCATTGCAAAGGGACACTTGTATCTAAACGCTATATTTTAAAAACATTTAATCAGTATTTTACGATCGTATTGTTTAAAGATTTAACATGTATTTCTCACAACGGGTGCAGGCCTTCAAAAATGAGGCGTATTTAATAAAGCTAAAGCAAAGGTTTTGCACAAATCAAAACACCAAAGTAGCACGGTATGAAAAAGAAAAATAAAATGTATATCCTAATATATAAATATTTAATCAGTAGAAATTAAATCAGTAAAAATGTCACCCTCTAAAATTCCTCATGTGTCATTATGTTTAGAAAAACGCGCCAACACGAGTTTTCGCAAAGAACGCTTTTCATATAATGAAAAGC
>JBCBQE010000228.1:0-8686 GCA_039820385.1 Cyanobacteria bacterium J06635_10 | reverse complement strand
GCAGAGCCGTACAATTACAAGGATTTCACTGGCTGTTTTTGACAAAAACCGAAAACGGTTGGCGAATGGCAATGATGTATTCTCAAACGGGTGGTTATCCCAAACAAAAACCACCAACTCCACCTAGAGATAGTAGCAATAGTGCTGTAGCACAAGGAATTAAAACTTGGTTGCGAGATTGTCGGGCCGAAAGTGTAAAATTTTAGATTGTTTTAATCTCCTCCACCACCGCAGTCACCACCAGCATCAAAACTACCACTGTCACAACTGCTGTTAAAATAATTACCAGTGCCATAATTTCCTGTATCTACCCAGGACGAAGTGTTATCGGCATGATATCGACTCCGCTTTCTAGTAGGGCTTAAAGCAGCGTTAATCATATTTTTGATAACGTTTATAAAACCTGCGATAACAAATAAAAATATTATCAAGTCAACTATAAGTATTTCTATAAGACTAATTCTGTGCAGTATTTCCATGATATTAATTAGCAGGAGTAGTCCGATTATTAAAAATGTAGCAAGACTTCAATGCTACAAAAACTGAGTTAAACTAAATAAATTCTGCTTTCACTCCCTCGCTGACGGGTACCCTAGATAACTTTTTTAGGAGAAAAAAATTATCTACGGAGCCCTTGACTTTGATAATGTCGGGATTGCCAGCAGTTTTATGTAAATAATCAAATTATCTCCTTTCACAGGGGGATTTTTGTTTTCGAGGTAGTTCAAATCAATGAATCAAGTTGATTTAGCGTTCGCACCGGCGTTAAAACAGTCAGAATTAATCCGTCGTAAGGAAGTTTCACCCCTAGAGTTGGTGGAATTATATTTAGAACGCATTCAACAATTTAATCCTCTGCTAGGAAGTTATTTTACTGTTGCGGCAGAACAAGCTATTGATGAGGCTAAACAAAAAACCGAAATAATGGCACAAACTGAGGAGTTGCCACCATTTTTCGGGATACCAATTTCAATTAAAGACTTGAATCCAGTTGCCGGTATTCCTTGTAGTTTCGGCAATGCAGCATTACTTGGCAATGTACCAGATTATGATGATGGTGTAGTTGTAAAAATTAAACAAGCCGGATTCATTATTTTAGGTAAAACCGCTACTTCTGAGTTAGGTTCTTTTCCTTACACGGAAGGTACGGGTTTTCCCCCAACCAGAAATCCTTGGAATTTAGAATATACTTCTGGAGGTTCTAGTGGTGGGGCTGCATCTGCGCTGGCGGCTGGGTTGTGTTCCATAGCCCAAGGTTCCGATGGTGGTGGTTCAATTCGCGGCCCTGGGGCTTGTTGCAATTTAGTCGGCATCAAACCATCTAGAGGAAGAATTACTCACGCACCAGTTGGCGATCGCCTCAACGGAATTGCTACAAATGGTCCTATAGGTAGAACTGTAGCCGATGCTGCTGCTTTATTAGATGCAATGTCTGGCTACGTTACAGGAGACTCCTACTGGTTACCAGAACCCGATAAATCATTTTTAACTGCCAGCCAGGAAAAAGTAGATAATTTACGCATTGCTTTTTGTACGAGCATTCCTCCCTTAGGGGAAGCAGACGCTAACTGTCGTCAAGGCGTAATGGAAACAGTTAAATTATTGGAAGAATTTGGTCATACAGTAGAAGAAAAATGTCCCGACATTAGCGCCTTAGTAGAACCATTTCAGGTCGTTTGGCAAGCCAATGTAGCCGCATCAGGAATTCCTGTTGAAATTTTACAACCTTTAAATCGTTGGCTATTAGCTAGAACTGGTAATGCAGGTGAATATCTTCGAGCAGTTTACCAGATGCAAATGGTAGGACGGAAAATCGTCGAATTTTTTGACAGTATAGATGTATTAGTAATGCCAGTTTATCTACATTCACCCATCCGCGTTGGTGAATGGGCTGCTTTGAGTGCAGAAGAAACATTTGAAAACATAGTTCGCTGGATTGCCCCTTGCCCAGCAGCTAACGCCACCGGGCAACCTGCAATGTCGCTTCCTGTTGGTTTTGACGAAAAAGGTTTACCGATCGCAGTACAGTTAATCGGAAAACCCAACGCAGAAGCAACTCTCATCAGCCTCGCAGCACAATTAGAAGCAGCAAATCCTATGTACGAAAAACGGCCTAACTGTTGTCGGTAATTGGGTATTGGGTATTGGGTATTGGGCATTGGGTATTGGGCAGTTAGAATTTAGAATTCTCCCCATCTCCTAGCTCTTACACTGTCTCCCTCTCGGAGTTGCATCGGGGTAAAAAGTAATAATTCCGTTATTCTTTCTCACAAAAACTGTAGGGAAAGTTTTTCCCGTTTCCTTATCTAGCTGTTGATAAATACAAGCTCCTTCGGTTTTTCCTTGCAATTTAAATACTTTAGTTACATCCACTAAAAGTTCGAGGGCGTTAGTTAAATAACCATAACCTTTAATTTCATCTCTGACTATACGATTCGGCTGTTTTATCACTACACCCATTGTATAAATTACGCCTGGAACTACTTCTTGTCTTCCAGGATTAACAGGAAGTCTTCCACCAATTTTTTCATTTTGTAATTGTAAATATCTACCGTAAAAATGCAATCCGCCAATATCGTTTGCATTGTATATTTCACCACAGAATATATGTTCAAAGCCTTTGTTCTTGAACCAAATATTAGTTAAGTCTTGTAAAAAATCTGACCTTCTCTTACGCCCTCGACGCAATTCGCCATTGGTAGCTGTTTGAATTTTGGTTAATACTTCTGGGTGATTTGATAAAAGCTGTTTAAATTGATTCGGCTGAACTTTTGTACCGATAGCACCACAAGTTTTAAGTACTGCTTTATCAAAGTCATTTAACTGAGGTGCTGGTGGTGTAATGTCTAATTTAGCACCACGTGGATAATTTACTGGAACCGGATTATCTTGATTATCAAAGAAAGGTAAAAGTTCTGTATTTTGCTGCTGGGCATTAACTGGGTTGTTTAAACCGATTGAGGAAATCAAAACTAAAGCAACTAATCCGCTTAATATCCGTTTGAATTTGGAAATTATAGTATTCGGTATCATCAGAAGACTTTCAGTATTTGTGACGATGTGAGATACAAATCTTTTAACATACCTTCGGGAAAAGTTGGTAATAAGTACGTGGAGCGAATTAAATATAAAACCTCACCACGCCACCCTTCGGGTATCTCCTAAGTCCCTTCGGGACGACCTCCGGTACGGAGACGCTCCGCGAACAGCAGTCGCTCATGGGGGAGACCACGCCATTTGCTACAACGGAGGGGACCTCCGCAACGCAATGGCTCCCCAAGACCGCGCTGCTTCACTTGCTACAACGGTGCGTGTTCCGTGCCGCAGCAGTGGCTCCTTAATCCCTCTCCTTAATAAAGAGAGGGATTAAGGAGCAGGGCTCCGGTTTTATCTTATGTTTAATTACGCCTACCTACTTATCAAATAAATTCAAAGTCTGGCGATCGAATTTTCCCATAAAAAAAATCAGCAACATCCGTAAAATAAGCGGGTTGCTGATGAAATGGTGTGTGTAGTTGAGCGTGCAATAAGAAAATAAAGATAAATATTACATATAAAAATAACTTTTAAACTTAAACGTTTTTCAGGCTAGGTTAACCAAAAGTAATTTTAAATTGATTGTGCCCGAAAACATTCTCGGTAAAATTGAATTTTTGTTCTAGTTTTTACTGAGTGGCTCCCTCAGCCAACATTTTTAGAGCATTACCAATGTTTTCCAATGGTTTGTCAGCACAACCTTTTAATTGATGACGATTTGATAGATATTTTGGACTGTTATAACCAAGCCAAACTTGTCCTTGTTCGTCTTTCCAAATCAGTGCTTTTTGAGGTAAATCAATTGCTGCAGTTTGATTGCACTGCATTAATGGAGTACCAGCACGAGGATTACCAAATATAATTACTTGTGTCGGACGTAATTCTAAACCAACAGATTCGGCTCCAGCTTGATGATTAACTATGCCAAAAATATTTAAACCGCGTTCTTTGGCAATAGATTCAAAGCGTTTAACTGTTTCTTCAACGCTGTAGTTACTTTTTATCTTGATAATGCCATTTCTTTTAGCTTGAACAGTACTATTTTTCTCAACTCTAGCTATTTCATTTTTAGATTGTTCTCTAATTCCTTGAGTGGCATAGGCGGGAAGAACAAATAAACCTAATGCAGTAATGGTTAATAAAAATTTCTTCATTTTTAGCTCCCGTGTTTATCTCGCTTAATTATTAATATCGAGCATAATGCTGAGGAACTACTTATTAGAATATGAGATTTTGCTAAGAGATTGGTAAGAGTTAAATGAGAAAATCGAGAAATGGGTGGTGGGGATTTTTGATATTAAAGTTTCCCCGCCTCAAAACTTTGAAAAATTAAAGGTTATATTCAAGATTCCCTTAATTCCCCTATGCAGAAAGATCTGTAATAAACTCACTGGGTTCTATTCCGCGAATGATGGGCTCTGGTACAAAGTTTTGGGGATAGTGCATTCCGCGATCGCGAATTAAGTACATAGTTAAATCCATAGTATGATCTGCAACCCACCAGCGCGTAACTTTACCATCAGTAATCCAGAGAATAAAATACTCTATTGAAGTACCCGCTCTACCAGTAGGTTCCAAACCAAAAAATTCTTTGTTATGTTGCCAATTCAGATTTACAGCGATGGTAGCGCGATTAACACCATAAATTTCATCAACTAAATCAAGTCGGGGTTGAAATCCAGACTGGAACTGAGCAGCCCAATTTTTGAGTGCTTCTAAACCAATCATTGGCATGGTGCCAATACTACTACGTACTTCTACATCTGCTGCAACAACTTCATCCCAAAGCCCTAGGTTACGCTCGTTAAAGCCTTTGTATATTTGGCGACCAATACGTTCAGATTCTGCGATCGCGTTGAAAGTTTCTTGAGCATTCATGATTCAAATCTCCAGTAAAATCTCGAATCAATCTCGTTTTTGTTTCTGTAATCAGAATAATCAAGATTTAAAGCAAGAAAAATAGGGCAAAAGTTATTTTATTATTTACTAAAAGTTACTAATAGGTTTGAATATCTATAATGAAAAGCTTGAGCAATATGACTACATTTATTCAGGTTGCAGAATCGAAGAGTTTTGTCCAAGCTGCCAATAACCTTGGTTTATCTGCTCCTGCTGTTAGTAAAGCGGTTGCCAAACTCGAATCAGAATTGGGGGTAAAACTATTGCATCGTACTACCCGCAGCGTCAGCCTTACACCAGAAGGAGAACGGTTTTATGAAGGGGTAAAACCGTTAGTTTCGGAAATTGTTGCTGTAAGCACCGAGCTAACCGAAAGTTTGAGTGAACCTCAAGGAAGCTTGAAAATTAGTATGGGATCTGCTTATGGGCGTATTTGGGGTACCCGATTAATGCCTGCTTTTCTGCAAAACTATCCCAAAATATCAGTTGAACTTTCTTTGGACGATCGCGATATTGATTTAGCGGCAGAAGGGGTTGATATTGCTCTGAGGATTGGCTCGTTACCCGACAGCGCCAATCTAATTGCTCGTCGTCTTAAATCCGATCCCTTAATTACCTGTGCTACTCCGGATTATCTGAAGCGAGAAGGCTATCCGAAGCATCCTGAAGATTTAAAGCATCATAGGGTTCCCTTAAAAGTTTTTTCTTCTAAAAAACTTTTAAGGGTTCCCGTCATAATTGTCTGAACTTTCGTAATCGTAAGACTGGACGAGTAGTTCCTTGGTTTTTCAGCATCAATGGGCAAACCGAACGTTTTTTGGTGACTGGTAATTTAACAATTGATGATGGGGAAGCCGTGGGAAAAAGTGCGTACGCCGGAGTTGGAATTAGTCAGATGCCTTATTACATGGCTTTTGAACCATTACAGCAAGGAATGCTCCAAGAAGTGCTGCGTGAATATCGTCCCCCGGAAGTTCCAATTACTGCTCTTTACCTAGAGCGTCGGCTAGTATCGCCTCGAATTCAAGCGTTTATCGACTTTATGGTAAAGCAACAGCATATAGATACACCATGAATCCTTAATTCACGGAAATGGTGCAAACAAAATTTATCCTAATTTAATTATATCTACCCTTACAAGAGTTAAAAATAATCAATAAACTGGGTAAGTTAATTAATAATCGATTACGTTTAATAATTGTACAATAAAAATGTTTAAAAAATTCTATTTTATAGCCGCACTTCTATTATTTCTGGGATTCGTCGGTATCGGCGATAGCGTTTTACCCGAGCCAATGAAATCTGCTAGCCTCAATACTCGAACAACCATCAATAAACATTTAATGGGGTTATTCCCCAATCGCGAATCAAAACTCAAACCTCACAAACGAACTAATAAAGCTATAGAAGAGCTTGAAAATACAAAATAAATAAAAAACAGTTATTTATTGTTGCCGCACATTCACTATTCTATTTTTGAAAAAATAAGACAGTGAGTGTACGGCAAGCTACAACAAAAAAAGAAAGGAGTAGGAGTTAGTGCTAACAACTAACAACTAAATTAAGCTTCTTGCATCCAGCTAAACATGGCACGTAAATCTTTGCCTACATTCTCAATGGGATGTTCGGCTTCTTGACGACGCATGGCTGTAAATCCTGGTTTACCGGATTGATTTTCGGTAACGAAGTCTCGCGCAAATTGTCCAGATTGAATTTCTTTGAGAATTTTACGCATTTCTGCTTTGGTTTCGTCGGTGACTACCCTTGGTCCTCTGGTATAATCGCCATATTCAGCAGTATTGGAAATGCTATCGCGCATTTTAGCAAGTCCGCCTTCTACAACTAAGTCAACAATTAATTTGACTTCGTGGAGACATTCAAAATAAGCTAATTCTGGTTGATAACCTGCTTCTACCAAGGTTTCAAAACCAGCTTTGATTAAAGCACTCAAACCGCCACATAATACTGCTTGTTCGCCGAATAAGTCGGTTTCGGTTTCTTCACGGAAGGTGGTTTCTAAAATACCGCCACGGGTTCCACCAATACCTTTAGCGTAAGCCATGGCTTTATCGCGTGCTTGACCTGTATTATCTTGGTAAATTGCAAATAAACAAGGTACTCCTTGCCCTTGCTCGTAGGTGCGACGTACTAAATGTCCGGGACCTTTTGGAGCTACCATTACTACATCTACGTTTGCAGGTGGTACAACTTGTCCGAAGTGAATATTAAATCCGTGAGCGAATGCTATAACGTTACCTTCTTCTAAATTAGGTTCAATTTCGTTTTTATAAACGGTTTTTTGCACCTCATCGGGTAGCAAAATCATAATAAAGTCAGCGGCTTTCGCTGCATCAGCCACACTTTTAACAGTTAACCCACCCGCTTCGGCTTTCGCTGCGGATTTACTACCCGGATATAGTCCAACAATTACGTTCATGCCACTATCTTTAAGATTGAGGGCGTGGGCATGACCTTGAGAACCAAAACCGATAATTGCTATAGTTTTTCCTGATAAAAGGTCTAAATTCGCATCCGAATCGTAATACATCCGAGCCATAATTGCGTCTTCCGGGATTAGCATCCTGATTAATTGCAGACTTTTTATCTTACCCTAAAGTGGGCAACTCTTAATTCATAGTTCGTAATTTGTAATTAAAGCGATTCTTAGTAGTTCACTTTCATCAACAAAAGCCCGGGTTAATTACTCCTAATACTACTCACGCTTCTTCACGGGCACCCATAAGAATTTTTTTATCAGAAAAAAATTCTTATGGGAACCCTTCACCTCGCAATGCAGGGTTTGTGAGAGTATTAGCTGCAACTAGATAACGGAGCAACAAATTCCGGATTTTTTACTATGTCACATTCAACCAAACACCAACCATCACCACGTAAAACTATATGCAATGACTGTGCTTTTCACACATTGGCAAATAATTCCATGCAATGCATTCACCCTCTGGAATTGGGGGTTAACTGTGTTGCTGTAACTTTCTGTAGTTCCTTTCAACCAGCGGTGGAAGTTGATAGTCCTTGCGTGTCTTTTGATGAAGAAGAATAATAAGAAAACTTCGATCTCTAGTTAAGGATTGTGTCTGAAAATATTAGTATCACTACAGCTGAGTGTAAACATATTATTTCATATCGGCTAAAACAAAATTAATCTCAACAGGCACTTCATTGATTTGATACTCAACAGATCAAGTACAAGGATTGCTATACACCTTCCTTGTGTAGAATGATTATTATTTTTATTTTGACCTAAGTAAGTCGGCACAAATAAACCAAGCTATATTACAGAATGTAAATTACCCTCAAACCCTTATTCCTATTGACTTTTGCCGGCTTGCCGGCTTGCCTTATCCCAATTACTATTTTCAATGCCAACCTACTTAATTGTATCCTTAAGCTGAAATCTTAAAACATGGAAATGGATAAGCTTTTGGGGTGTTTGTCACCCCTTGAGATGTTTTATTTCATCTTTTACACTTAACCTAACCTGAAAAGCCACCTATTACCCATCCAAATGCTAATCCAACTGCGGCAATCCCGCTTAAACTTAACATTGCTCCATCAAAACTATCTAATGCATTTTTCAATTGTCTTCCGGCTCTATTTACAATTACAACTAAATTGCAATACAAAACTACATCAAGGGCCCATCGACTTAAACCGCCTAAGGTTAATACCGTAGCAAAAAACAACACAAAAGCCGGCACTACAATTCCGCGTGTTCTACATACAAATACTA
>JBCBQE010000227.1:0-8696 GCA_039820385.1 Cyanobacteria bacterium J06635_10 | reverse complement strand
GAGTAAAAACTCAAGTACGATTGTGATAAAGGACGAAAATTGATTTAGATAAGTAGTTTTACAGCCGATACAATCGCTCTATTTTTTCTTTGATAACGGCTAGATATAAGTTGAAATACCCACTATGGAAAACAAAATTCTCTACGTTCGCCTTCCTTGTAACCCCATTTTCCCCATAGGGATTGTTTACCTTGCAGATCATGTCCACAAGTTGTTCCCTAATGTCGAACAACGGATTTTTGATTTGGGAACGGTACCACCTTTAGACTATAAATCCGCTCTGGACAATTGTATTGATGAATTTAAACCGACGCTGTTAATTTACTCTTGGCGGGATATTCATATTTTTGCTCCAGTTGGTGGACGAGGTGGGAATCCTTTACAGTATTCTTTTGAAATTTTCTACGCCAAAAATCCTTTTGTGAAACTACACGGTGCTTTGGGTGGCGTGCAAATGCTCAAGGGCTTTTATACAGAACTTTGGCGTAATTCGGCATTGATAAAACGCGGATTAAAACGCGCTCTTAGATACAACAAAGATGTACGCGTTATTGTTGGCGGTGGTGCGGTTAGCGTTTATTACGAACAATTGAGCAGCAGTTTACCCAAAGGTTCTATTGTTTCTGTTGGTGAAGGGGAAACTTTATTAGAAAAACTGTTAAGCGGCAAAGAATTTAGGGATGAACGCTGTTATGTAGTGGGAGAAACTCAACCGCGCGATCGCTTAATTCACGAACAGCCGAATCCAGTTGAAAAAACTGCTTGTAATTACGACTATATCGAAAGTATTTGGTCGGATTTTAACTATTATCTCCAAGAACAAGACTTCTATATTGGCGTACAAACCAAGCGCGGTTGTCCTCATAATTGCTGCTACTGCGTTTACACGGTTGTGGAAGGTAAGCAGGTACGGATAAATCCCTCCGATGAAGTCGTTGCTGAAATGCGACAACTTTACGATCGAGGAATTCGTAATTTCTGGTTTACCGATGCTCAATTTATCCCAGCGCGGAAATTTATGGATGATGCTGCCGAACTTTTGCAGAAAATCGTTGATTCCGGAATGACGGATATCAATTGGGCTGCCTATATCCGTGCCGATAACCTCACGCCAAAACTGTGCGATTTGATGGTAAAAACCGGCATGAATTATTTTGAAATCGGTATTACCAGCGGTTCTCAAGAACTGGTGCGAAAAATGCGGATGGGTTATAATCTGCGAACCGTTTTAGAAAACTGTCGCGATTTAAAAGCTGCCGGGTTTAACGATTTAGTTTCCGTTAACTATTCTTTTAATGTAATAGACGAACGTCCAGAAACTATTCGCCAAACCATCGCTTATCATCGCGAATTAGAAAGAATTTTCGGAGTAGATAAAGTAGAACCGGCAATTTTCTTCATTGGATTGCAACCGCACACTCATCTAGAAGAATACGCCTTTAAAGAAGGTATTCTCAATAAAAATTACAATCCGATGCTTCTAGCGCCGTGGAATGCGAGAAAACTGCTATGGAATCCCGAACCTCTGGGTTCCTTTTTTGGTGAAGTTTGCTTGCAAGCCACACGACAAAATCCCAATGACTTTGGACGTGAAGTCATGAAAATTTTAGAAGAAAAACTTGGTTGTGCTGATTTGGAAGAAGCACTTTCGGCACCAATTGAAACAAAACCAAAACAACTCGCCGGTATATCATAGAAAACACGTAGGGTGGCACAAAACGCCCTACACCAAAGAAAAGGAGGGAGCACCGCAAAGCTCTTGAGCTAAAAGAAGAAAAAATAGCATGAGGGATTTAGACTCAAAGCAATACCTCAGTTATTTATGTTGATGTACGGGGGTTTTAAACAATAATTAATAGTTACTATAAATAAATTACTCTATAGCTGTAGGGTGTTAAAATTGCTGGCAATCCAAAGCGCGATTACTTTAATAAAACCAAATGTTAGAAGGCTCAATACTCCAAAGGCTACAGAAAGCCCATCAAAATAGCAAAAGACCGATTAGATACGGCGTTTACTATAAAAATACCTTGGTGGCTCTATGCCACGCTTTAGAAGATCACATATTAAATGATGATAGTAAACCTTTAGTCATCACTGCTTTTCAGCAAGGCAAGTGGTATTTAGAAGAAGCGAAACGTTATGCAGAAATGGCCAAATGTTCCCAACAAATTGCCATCATGGCCGCTCCCGATAGTGGCTGGCTGGAACATCCTACCAGTAAGCTACCTAATGTAGACTTGGTGGCTATAAAACCAGAAGATGCTGTTGCAGAAGAATGGCATTTAATTATTTTATCGCCTAAATACACGGCAATGGTAATTTGTCAAGAACTATCGTCAGATGATTATGGTTCATCTGGACAGCCAGAATCGGATTTGGAACGGAAATTCTATGGTTTGTGGACGTTTGAACCAGATTTAGTCAGGGAAACGGCTCAAATAGCTATCAATCATATTGAAAGTTATAATCCCCAATTGGCGAAAAAATTGCACGAATACGAACAGGAAATTAAGCCAACTGCTGCCACATCAGAAGAATTAGCAACCGTGGTTTCCCGAGTTGTAGACTATTTGCAGACGGGACAAACCAATATTTCCGTTCCTGCTGGAAATCGTCATAGAATTTTAGATAGAAACTTATTTTCTAATGAAATTCAGGCATTTTTACGGATGGCACAACTTCTTGATGCCGCCGATACCACAAATCCAAAGGCAGCAACAGAGGTTGTAGCATTATCAGAAACGATGGGGCAGCTTTTAGATTTGCCCGCATGGCAAATGAAAAGATTGCGGCTTGCGGGGTATCTACATCGCATACATCCGCTACAAACAGCCAAAACCGTTTTGACTCCGGGAACATCTACTACCTACAAAGAAGACGCACCTGGTTGTGCTTTAACTTGTCCTTTAGTACCAGGAACGCAAGTTTTACGCACTATGCCAAGACTGCGAGCGGTAGCGCAAATTATTACCCATCAGTCAGAATGGTGGGATGGCACTGGCTCGCCAGCAGGATTAGGAGGAGACGAGATTCCTTTAGAGTCAAGAATTTTGGCTTTAATAGTAGAATTTCAAAGTAAAGTAAACGAGAAATTCGCTTCCGGATTAACTAAGGAAGAAACGCTTACTCAAGCTTTAGAAGAATGTAGTCAACAACAATCAACTCGTTTCGATCCGAAACTAATAGAAACTTTAACTTTATTAGTCATGGGTTTGCATCAGGGGCTAGAATTACCCGTCATGACACCAAAGTTTAGTGCCGGAATCTGGTTGCTTGATAGTAAACAAGAAGAAACGAGCGAACTCGGTGAAATAAGAACTTACCTTAAATAATTCAGCTTTGAACAGCAGTAGTAGTGGATAATAATCTCCTGTACGGACGTAAAGAGCAGCAATAATATTGAATCTCTTTGCGTCTGGTAATTTTGAATTTAAATTTATTAGTTATTGTTGATAGTAAAAATATATATATGAATATCGAAGCCATTAAATCCGGTGAACTCAAGCAGCTAGCTGGAGTTAATTTAGAAGACGAAGATCTATCCCAAACGGATTTGAGTCGAGTCAACCTCGCTGGTGCAAACCTGGTAGGAACAAATTTTGCTAATTCCAAATTGGAAGCCGCCCATTTAGAAGGAGCGAATTTAATGGGTGCAAACCTGCAAGAAACTGACTTGCGAGCCAATTTAATGGGAGCCAACTTAATGCAGGCAGATTTAACTGGGGCTGATGTCAGGGGTAGCAATTTACGTGGCGCTAACTTTATGGGTGCTAGACTTAGCGAAGTTTCTTTTGCAGGCGCTTTTTTAAGTGGCTGTAACTTAGTTAACGTTAACTTACAAGGCGTTGATTTACGCGGAGCAGATCTACGAGGTGCTAATCTTACGGGTGCGAACCTTAAAGGTGCAGACTTTAGCCGTGCAGATTTACAGGGTGCGTTATTGAGCGAAGCAAACTTAGAAGAAGCTGACTTACGCAAAGCTAATCTATCAGGCGCTAATTTAGCAGGCGCTAACTTATTATGTGCCGAATTAGAGGGTACAAATTTAAGCGGCGCTAATTTCGATAAAGCTTGTTTGGTAGGAACTATAGCCCAAAAAGTTTCTAAATAAACAGTACCATTAGCTATTTTATTGAAACCCAAAGTGCATTTTTTTGAACTAATGTCTTGCGCGAAAGGGTTGTAACAGTTAATATAATACCGTTTCAAGTTAATGGTGATTGATGCAGATCTTCCAGAGAAGTTATGCTGTAAAGTCTGTGTACATTTACTTTCTAATTAAGAATTCCGTGGAATTCCATGAGAGCATGGTTCCCGAACCACTATATCCTCCGAGGAAATACTGTTAGGTAGTAACCGATCGCCTAGTAATAATACAGGAACATTCTCATAACCAGTGACGTTATCAAATTAGGTGGAGTAAATTTTCAATCACCTGATTTATCTAACTGGCGAGTAAGTAAGTCGGCGTTAAAAAATTAAGGTTGGCGATAAGCTCGGGCAGGGGCATGGGCGAAGCGATCGCAAGTGAAATGTTAATGAAGCGTCTCCCGGAGAGAGATAGGAATCTCAGAGGTTTAATGCTTATTTACATTCTGTTACATAATTGGGTTAATTTGTGCCGACTTACTTCCGAGAATTCAAATCTATCAAAATTTGACACAATTTTATGGTTGTATCACCCAAAGCAACTTTTTCAGTAGCTTGCAACCGATTAGCAGCAATTTCTGCTTTAGTTGTAACTTTTTCTTGGCTAATATCTGTACCGCCAGCCAATTCTTTGGCGAATCATTCATTAAATAAACGTCTCAAAAGTAGTAAAAATAGCAATTTTACTTTTATAATTCAGCCAAGATTTACATCTGTAAGCGGATTTTCAGAAGGTTTGGCTTCAGTATACATAGGCTATCGTAAGGCATATATTAATAATACTGGTAAAGTCGTTATACCCCCTATATTTAAAGCTGCTGGAGAATTTTCCGAAGGGTTAGCATGGGTAAATGTAGGTGAAAAATGGGGATATATTAATAAAAATGGTAAATTAGCCATTAGACCCCAATTTGATATAGCGAGAGAATTTTCCGAAGGGTTAGCACTTGTAAAATTAAACGATAAATGGGGTTACATTAACAAAACTGGTGAATTTGCGATCGAGCCTCAATTTGACAATGCCATGTCTTTTGTAATAGATAAGCAAAGCAAGGCAGGGAATAAACTCGCATTAGCACCCGTCAAATTGGGCGAGAAATGGGGCTATATCGATAAAAGTGGAAATTTTGTTATTAAACCCCAATTTAACGATGCTGGTTCTTTTAACGAAGATATGGCACCAGTTAAAGTTGATGGGAAGTGGGGTTACATAAACAACGCCGGTAAATTAATTATCAAACCTCAATTTGAAAGGGTATGGAATTTTTCCGGAGGTTTGGCATTAGCAAGTAATAATAGCAAATGGGGATATATAAATCGCCAAGGTAAATTTCATATCAAGCCATCTTTTTTAGAAGCCAGCAATTTTTCTGATGGGTTGGCATCAGTATGGATAAATGGCAAATATGGTTATATTAACAAGAAAGGTTTACTTGTTATCAAGCCACAATTTGATGACGCTGGTAAATTTTCCAGTGGTATTGCGAAGGTAAATCTGAATGACAAATGGGGATATATTGATAAAAGTGGTCAAATGCTAATCTTGCCGCAATTTGACCATGCAGGTGATTTATCTTTAAACCAAAGAAGTATAATCGATTCAAAAGTTGGTCAGGCATGGGTTAAAGTTGGCGATAAATGGGGTTACATCAGCCTGCCTTTAAATAATTGATTTTGAGCTTACATGAGTCAGAAACCTGTTCCACAATAACTTGTAGAGATTTTTTAGCCAGATTTATATCTCACATTCAATAGTTTTATTACAATGTAAATATCATTTAAGCAAGTAAACTCAATAATTTTTAACTTGTAACTGTTTTTGGCGCATCCACAACGCCAGCAACATTAAACTCAATAAACCCATTACCCCAGCTAAAGGATTATTATTTACGCCAGTAACCCACTGGGGAGTTGTGCCTGAATATTTTATTAGTTTTCCTACCTCGATAATGTAATTACCCCAGACTAAACCCCCATGAATTCCTATAGGTAAGCCTAAGCGCCCTCTGCAACTACGTTTAGCCCAAGTGCACGCCAAGCCTAAGAGCAATAATCCGAAAAATTGCGGTGATGTACGAATAATTTCTGGGAGTGGTTTAATAAAATGCAGTAAAGCAAAAATAATTGCTACTGCCCAGACTACTGTTTTAGAATTATAATCTCGCTGCAATTCATCGTATATTAACCCCCGGAAGAATAATTCCTCGGCAAAAGCCACACCCAAACCAGTAATTAACCCTTCTAAAATTAATTGCAGTGTCGAAAAACTGGGTTGCTGCCAAACTAACCAACCCAATATTCCTTGTAAACCGAATAAAATTAAAATACTAATTAGTCCAATCGCCACACCACGCAGCAACTCGACTGCATTTTTCCGCGTAAACTCTAAACCATAATAACGAAATGCCTGGGGTTGCTGATGGATGTACTTACTCCACCAAGGCAGTAAAAATAAAAATTCAACCGCTAAAATACCCATTGTTAAAATAGTTCGGGTATTTCCATCTTTGACTAAAATATAAATCGCTGCCGCATAAGGCAACCACGGTAACACCAAACTCAAAATAAAGCTGCCCAACCTTATGGGGGCAGGGCGCTGAGCGAAACTAAGCAAGTTAATTTTCATCCCAAGTCATTTATATCGGTAAAGATTGGACAACAATAAACAGACTAATACTAGTTGTTGTTTCCTTACCATGCCTCTAAGACGGACGAAAACTTGGTATAAACAGTTTCATGAATTTTAGTCTTCCGGTTCTATTGTGCTGCTTAACCCGTGATTTTTGAGAGTCTCGCAATAAAACTCGGCGTGTTCTTGAGCACAAGTAATGACTAAACCGAATCCATTTGTATGGGCTTCCATCATGATACTGACAGCCTGGGGTTGGCTGAGGCTCGGCACTGTGGTTATTAGTGTTTGTACCACGAACTCCATAGTGTTGTAGTCGTCGTTATGGAGCAAAACACGGTACCGAGGCGCTGGCTTACGGGTTGTTGAACGCTTCTCTAAGATTTCGACTGACACGGCTAGTATGCTAATATAACTATCTATTTACTACAACAGACTCGTTTTCTAAACTTTACTTAACTGTTATTTTAAATATTGTATAGCATCTAATTGCCATACTGGAATATAAAAACAGTTTTCTGCGGTAGATTAATTATTGCATTGGTGAATAACCATTGCGAGAATACTAGCTTACTTTTTTGATTTAGTTTCACAATTGGAGTTGTTCGATTTCTTCCGAATAAGCTCAGATTAGCTAAATATGGATAGCAGTGATGTCATCTTTGTCGCCTTATTCCCCGGTAAGTATGGAAATAAAAGCAAAGTTTCAAGACGGACAAATAGTATTTTTAGAATATGGCGACAGCAGACTATATGCAGAAGTTATTCAAGTCGTAATCGAGCGTCACTTATGTTGGGTACGTCCTTTATTGCTTGTTACTCAAGAGTGTGAACCACCACAAATAACTGATCTGCGTTCTACTTCCGATTTACTCTGGTCAATAAATTTATTTCAACCAGCTTTAGATACACAAGTAATTGCACTATACACTCAAATTTTAGCAAAAGAACCAAAACCTGAATTGAATCGAAAAGCTAAGCAAGAACTACATCAGTTTATTCAGCAACTTTGGCAAGCTAATCAAAATTTATAGTGAATAAGCTTTGCTTAGATTTAACTTGAACTTGCTATTGAGTGCGAGATTGAACTGAAGAGCATCACACCCATTTCCATATCAAAAAACAAATTTATTATTATCTCAAAAAAAGTTTAGCGACGGCATTCTCTCTATACCCGCGCCATTTACGTGAAATTTTGTATCAATTATAACTAGCTTTGATGAAAATTGATTAATCTATTGACCATTATGTTCGATATCCGAAGAAGCGGGCTTACTTAAAGACTGGGAACCAGCTTAATCCTACCTGCATCCATTTCCGCCATTAACAGTTCTAACGCTTCATAGTCAACGTCAGAAATGTAACCCATCTGAGTTAGTTCGGAGTTAATTTCATTTTCTATTTCCGGAGTTAATTTCTTGATAACCAAAGCTCTTTCAACTAATTGACGAATAGCGTACTTAGTTCTCATAGTAAGCAACAAATATTTATTTAATACCAATTATCTCAGATATTTTTAGGTATAAAGCGTGATCCAAGTACTAGTTAACAAGTGATTTGGATCGCAGTTATAGCAGGCAAGTAGCTTGTCATCTCCAGAAGATACAAGCCAATGATTAAGGAAAAAATAAGGATACTTTATGTTTAATTAGCCCCGAGATGGAACTGTAAATGCACAGACCTCTTAAAGGAAATAAAATGCCACCAGATCGTATACAAGGTACAATTAGCTATATCCCCATGCCCCGCTCATTGGATGCGGAAGGTAATAGCCCTCCTTTTTTGCAAAAATTTTAACGAACAATTAGTCCTAATACTTTATAACTTATTTTTCAAATATGTTTTTTCATACCCCAGCAACTAGTTATGCTAGTTATATAGATTATTTTTTAACTTGAATGATAAAAAAGTATAT
>JBCBQE010000226.1:0-8715 GCA_039820385.1 Cyanobacteria bacterium J06635_10 | reverse complement strand
TTCCCTTATCTTCAGTTAAACCCCATAATTCTCTACCATTAACACCGTCGTCGGCGCTGAAATAAAGTTGTCCGTTGAGATTGGTTAAATCACCTGGATTTGAAGAGGCACTTCCGGGGTTAATATCCCCTACTATTGATGTACCTTGGGCAGTACCGTCACTCTTCCATAACTCAATTCCATTGCTGCCGTCGTTTGCAGTGAAATACAGAATACCGTTAACATTTGTCAGATTACCTGGATTAGAAGAGTTACCGCCAGGATTGATATCTGCTACTATTGCTGTTCCACCTGCGGTACCATTACTCTTCCATAATTCAACTCCATTACTTCCATCATTAACAGTGAAAAACAGGGTACCGTTAACGTTTGTTAGATTTTCTATGGTTGAACCAGAGCTTCCTGGAATAATGTCCTTAACTAAAACAGTGCCAGCTTCGCTACCGTCACTTTTCCACAACTCACTACCATTAGTTCCATTATCGGCAATGAAATAAGCGGTACCGTTAACGTCTGTTAACTTACTCGGATTAGAGCCAGGGTTACCGGGATTTATATCTTTGATTAAAACTGTACCAGCTTGGCTACCGTCACTTTTCCACAATTCTCTACCATTACTACCGTCATCAGCTGTAAAAAACAGCGTACTATTAATATTTGTGAGATTATCTGGACTAGAAGAATCATTAGGATTGATATTTTTGACTAAAACTGTACCCGCATCTGTTCCATCACTTTTCCACAATTCTGTATCAACAGTACCTTGTTGAATGGAGTTGGCATTTGCGCTGAAAAATAAAGTACTGTTAACAGCGGTTAAATTACTAGGATTTGCCCCTCCAGCAGTAACATTTTGTTGTACTTGAACTGGGTTATTGGTGTTGTTATCAATCTTGAACAGCTTGGATTGAAATGAGTCTGAAGAGTCGAATCCAGTGTAATATACCGTATTACCAGTTCCAGTTAAACCACCTATATTAGCAGGGGATCTCGGATCTATATTAACAAGTGCAAAGGTTCCAGATTCAGTACCATCACTCCTTAACAAAGAGATGCTTCGCAAACTTGTATTCATTATGAAATACAAAACATCATCAACCTTAATTGCACTGCTAGGTGGAAATGAACTACTGCCAAAATCCCTTATTACAAATGTACCTGCCTCGCTACCATCAGTTTTCCACAGTTTCGTATTTAACCCATTAACAGGAGGATTAAAAGTACTAAAAATTAAGTTTCCATTGATAGTTCCCAGCAAATTAAGGCCTGGAGAATCGCTACCAGGCTCGACATCCTTAATCAAAAAGGGAATTAATTTTTGATTCATCATTCAGTTTCCTTGTCAATAATTATTTGACAGATGTTTATTGTTGAAACATTAAAAGCAGAAAATTTGCAGAAGTACTGTGAAAGCATCTACTTTAACTAGAAATATTTGCCCATAAGCTAAAGCTTCTAGCTCTCTCAAATTCAGCAGTAAATATTACTGTAAAAATTTTCTGCCTTTCATTCTGATTGACTTGAAAAATTATTTTCATCGTGAAAATATAGTTTTACAAGTCAGCCAAGTTTTATAGCATTCAATACAAATGTTTTGAACGCTAACAAAAATATTTTTAACTTCACAAACCGCAACATAACTAATTAATCTGAATAATCAATATGTTTTCATGCAAAAAATGTAAAAACAAATTGATTAACAAAATATAATAAAGCCATAAAAATGCACTATCTTGAGTCAAAGTAACTTGCTAACATACTTTTTAATCTTTTCAAAAAGTAAAATCATTATACAGAAAAATATATATCTTTTTGCTTAAGTCACGAAAAAAAAACACATAAATATTTCAAACAATATCTGTTTTTATACTTGCCTGTTTTCATACAAAATCGTAAATAGATAGAAATTCAGATTGAAGGAACGAATTTTCCTGGGGCTAATCTTCTAGCTGTGTGACTCAAAAATAATGTAGAGGTTCAAAAAAATAGCACTCGATTCTCTAGTTTCCTGTGCCATCTTAGGAAAGATATAAAAAGCAGAGCCAGGAAATTGTCGAGGGCAAGCACGAATTGCTCTCCACAGGCATGTCTTTGGCATCCGATCACCTTGGAACAATCGCGATCGCGCAGCCCATGCCCGTACGCGTTGCGTATCCGTACCGGAGATCGTCCCGGAGGGACTTAAGACATAGGGCTTATCGCGACTACTCCTGTCACGCTCGGGGGCGTAACCCTCAAAATTGTAGGTTGGGGAGCCAAAAAAAGCGGCACGGAACACGCACCGTTGTAGGAAGTGGCGTTTGAGGAACGTAGCGCTTCGCTTACACTTCGTGAACACCGCAGGTGTGCCTTCGGCACAACCCAACACGCTGTTGGATAACACGAATCGTATTGCTTTGCAACGCAACGCGTTCAACCCAACCTACGTTATAGGTAATCATAAGGCCGGTTCGGGAGTAGTTTAACTTATAATTTCCGTAAAATGCAGGGGCTATTAGCTTCGGCATGAATGCAGGGAAAGAATTTAAAACAAATTAACTCCTACAGAAGAGCAGCATCTCTCTATGATGAGCCTGGAAAAAGCAGAATATGCTTCTAACGAGGGGAGCTAACCTGTTTCCCATTCGCGTTAGCCACTGCAAAACTGAAGGCAAAGCAATGCTGGAGATATTTGTATACTCGTTCACTATCATCCCCTGCCTTTTAGTCAGTTGGGCAGACCAGTGAAAATTTTTATCTTGCGATTTGCTAATTATTTTGCTATCTACAGACATTCTCAGAATGAGTAGAAGTTTCGCAAAACTAATTAATTTTAAACTCCCCAGGCAAGATTCGAACTTGCGACCAATCGGTTAACAGCCGACCGCTCTACCGCTGAGCTACTGAGGACTACGATTAAACATCTTAAAGCTAAAAATAGAATTTGGCAAGTGTTTTAACAAACTTTTTTCAAAAAACTTTTGAAACCGCTTATTGTAATACATTCATACCAGTAAATAGGGGCTCTAAGTCAACTAATCTGTAGTTAGTAGATGCCGATATATGCCTCACTTGGAATCTATTTCAAACCCATTCGTAATTCAGCTAGGCGTTGCCGGGATTTGGCATCAATCGAATTAGCTAAGAATCTACCGTTGGACTTTTTCCGTGATTTATATTTTTGTCGTCTTCGACAAACAGTGGCTTCTACTTCGTAACAGAGTTGTTTTGCAGATATCCACTCCGCTCCATAGCCTTGTACCGTTAACTGCTGCGCTCGGTCTGAGGTGGCGACAATTATACGAGATACTAGGCGTTGGGCTACCTTATGGCGCAATGACGCACAGAGTTTTTCAATGTAAGTGTCTGCTGTTTGCCCGAAATCCGTGTAAAAGGCTGTGAGAAGATTGGTAACAACTTCTTCGTTGCGACAATTTTTTTGGAAATGAGCATCGAAAACTACTTGGGTTTGGTAACCCGTAAATGCGCTATAGCTAACCAAGGCTTCAAGTAACTCATTACGTGCAGCCTCTAATCCCATGCTATTGCAAGTCTTCTTTAAGCAAGACCAAGCTCCAATGATGTTATAGCCGTCTACTAGTAAAACGGCTGGGGAAAATGAAGAGGACATGGTTATCAATCACAATATTCTAGATTTAACAAATTTCATTCATAACTCTTATAGTAATCTAAGCATTACTTGTAACACTATGTTACACAACCACAAAATACAGTAATATTACAAAATAACGATTTTAATAGGGCTAAAGGGCGCGTCATAAAAAAACACGCCTATATTAGGCGCGTTTATATTTTGATAATTGTTAAGTAATTATTACTTGGGATAGAAGACGCTTTGAAAGAAAAACATTAGTTATTTCCTCCCTGCAAATCCATTAAAAGTTGTTTGAGACGAGCAGGCTCTCCTTTATCTATTAAAACGCCTTGTTCGAGTAGGAAAGCACCATCGCAATAGTTTAATTCGTCTAAACGATGGGTTACCCAGAGGGCTGTAATACCTCGACTTTTTACCAAACGACGAACACCAGCCACTAATTCTAATTGGCTGTCTGGATCGAGCAAGGCGGTAGGTTCATCTAACAGTAACAACGCACAGCGGCGAGCAATAGCACCAGCAATAGCTACCCGTTGTTTTTGTCCCCCACTTAAAGCATAAATAGGACGACGTTGCAGTGAAAGTAAATTGACTGCGCTAAGGGCTTCTTCTACCCTTTCTCTAATTTGCTTGTGTGGTAATTTTTCTTCTACTAGTCCAAAAGCCACATCAGCACCAACAGTGGGCATTACTAATTGGTGATCGGGATTTTGGAAGACAAAACCAACGGGGTGAAAAACCTGAATTTCACCACTTTTAGGAGTTAATAGCCCCGCTAAAAGTCTAAGTAAAGTTGATTTCCCACTACCATTTGTACCCAGGAGCATCCAAAATTCACCTCTAGGTACTTCTAAAGAGCAGGATTTTATTACTTGCTTTCCGTTAGACCAATCAAAGTTTAAATCTTTTACCGAGATTCCCGGTTCCGCCATTTGTGTTTCACCAATTTTTTATTCTGAGGCCAAAGCGAAGAAACCAGGAGTTTTACCACCTCCACTAGCTGCACCGTCTTTCTGAGTTATCTGTATGCCAGAAATTTCACTAGCACGAATCGCAATTTTTTTCTCAACCTTACCTTCGCACTCCAGTTCTATAATATCTGGGTTGCCAGAACGCATTGCTGATAAAACTAACTGATAGACAGCTTCAGCATCCTCTTGAGTCTTGCGTTGAACCGATACGGGGAAAGCTGTATTTCTTACTGTTAAATCGATAGTAAACATTGAACCTTAATTAAATTTAACTGTAGGACTAATTTTAGCGCCAGCCCTACATTAACAGTCCTTCGTTGCAAGTAACCATTCCTCGACCTAAAAGGTGCGAGGCTTTATCCCCCTCCCAGCACTACTCGTAATACAGGTACGCACTTATACTGTTCGCGGAATTTCAGGCGAGGTTACGGTTGACTAGGGAGTGTACTCACCCCCTCGCCCCATAGCTCAATTTGAACGCAAATACTCGCAATCTACTCGGTTACTGGCAAGCCTTGGAAACGAGCTAATCCCCTCCGTTAAGCCCTTTTCACCGTTACTTAATTCTAAGATAAAAATCATGCGCAGAGCACGGGGTTTCAGACCCAATAATTTTCGATGAGAATCATAAATTACAAAATATTAAAAAATAATTAACTATTTACAAGTTGCGATCGTTACCTGGTATTAGCTTCTTCCTATAAGAAATGTATTTAGATAGAATCGCAAAAAAAAATCAGTTAATTTGAAAACTTACTGGAAAAATTACCTATTCTTCTTTACAATAAATGAGAGACAGTAAAAAATTGTAAACTAGATTGACAATCTAGTTGCTTTTCTGCATTGAGGCGATAGTCAAATATCGACCTCGGAGTTGAAAAAAGCTGTAATTATAACGTTTTGGAGATTTCATCTCATGACCATCGCAGTTGGACGCGCCCCTAGCACTAGAGGCTGGTTTGACGTACTCGATGACTGGTTAAAGCGAGATAGATTCGTATTTATCGGTTGGTCGGGCATATTACTTTTTCCCTGTGCCTTCATGGCTTTAGGCGGATGGCTTACAGGTACAACTTTTGTTAGTTCCTGGTATACCCACGGATTAGCATCTTCTTACTTGGAAGGTTGTAACTTCTTGACCGTAGCAGTATCCACACCCGCAGACAGCATGGGACATTCCCTATTGCTACTATGGGGTCCGGAAGCTCAAGGTAACTTTACCCGTTGGTGTCAATTGGGTGGGTTATGGCCGTTTGTAGGATTGCACGGAGCCTTCGGTTTGATTGGCTTCATGTTGCGACAGTTCGAGATTTCCCGCTTAGTGGGAATTCGTCCTTACAACGCCATCGCATTTTCTGCACCAATTGCGGTATTCGTCAGCGTATTCCTGATGTACCCCTTGGGTCAGTCTTCTTGGTTCTTCGCACCCAGTTTTGGTGTAGCAGCAATCTTCCGTTTCTTGCTATTCTTCCAAGGATTCCACAACTGGACCTTGAATCCCTTCCACATGATGGGAGTAGCAGGTGTATTGGGTGGTGCGCTATTGTGTGCGATTCACGGTGCAACCGTAGAAAACACCTTATTTGAAGATGGTGACGGTTCCAACACCTTCCGTGCATTTGAACCAACCCAAGCAGAAGAAACCTATTCAATGGTGACAGCAAACCGTTTCTGGTCTCAGATTTTCGGTATTGCATTCTCCAACAAACGCTGGTTGCACTTCTTCATGTTGTTCGTACCAGTAACCGGGTTGTGGATGAGCGCAGTAGGAGTAGTCGGCTTGGCGCTGAACCTACGTGCTTATGACTTCGTATCTCAAGAATTGAGAGCGGCAGAAGACCCCGAATTTGAAACTTTCTATACGAAAAACATTTTGCTGAACGAAGGTATCCGCGCTTGGATGGCTCCTCAAGATCAGCCCCACGAACAATTTGTGTTCCCTGAGGAAGTTCTACCTCGCGGTAATGCACTTTAATTTAGAATTTGTGTCTTTTTCGTAGCGAATCTCTACCAGCTAATAAGTAGAGAATCGTCTGAACCCGCCTTTTGGCGGGTTTTTTTTTGCAATATCAAGACTAACGTCATATCAGCGTTCGATCGCTTTTACCTTGATTTTAGTGCCAACCTAAGCTATTTACTAATCCCCTCCCGCTCTAAAGTTACCGCAAAATTCTAGGCGTTGCCTACTCAGTTTATGAATCAAGATTTTGAGACGTTGCACTGTGCACGCCGTCGAGACATCGGTTTCGGTTATCCATTAAATCAAATTCATACTTTCAATCCGTCCGCAACGCCAAATTCTAGGCCGGGTTTCGTTCCTCAACCCAACGATATGTTGAGTTTCACTATCTCCCTCCGGGAGACGCTCCGCGAACGTTTAACCCAACCTGCGAAGGTAGGTAATCAACATCTGCTCTGTAAAGTCTCGACAAGCCGGACATTACTTCCTACTTCACAGGGAGCATGGAAGCGGTTATCCCTCGATAGGCTTGCACGGTTGAGCCCTTCGGGTTCGCCACTTGCTACAACGGAGGGAACCTCCGCAACGCAGTGGACTCACCTTCCGCACTTCAAGTTTTACAAATCTCTTGATAAGTGCTTGGTTTTCGCAATATTTATCAAAAGATTATTGAATTATTTTTTTTATTTTAGCAAAAATAATTCATTCCATACATTAAAAAGCATTGACAATTGTCTACAAATGTTAACTCTTGTCCACAAAAACAATATCTAGGTCAAAGCTCTATATCCAAAATTGAAAGATAATTGTCGATATTCCATCTTAAGTTGTGCTATATTAGTAGCAACATACAAAGAAGGAGCAAAATGCTCTTTCTTGTTTGAGATTAAAAGCCGCTTAGGCAAAAAGGAGGTGATGCCCATGATAGAAAGTAGTATACGCATGGGTCATCAGGTTGTAGCAAGCCGGCTGTGTGCCGGAGCTGTTCTCTAAAAGTTAACTTTAGTCTTTCTAAAAGGCTAATTTAACTTAAGCGACAAGGCTGAATTGGAGTTCCTTCCGGCAGTCAGGTTGCAACCTGAAGACCCGCTACACCGCTCTTAAGTTAAGTCACCTGACTTAATCTAAGAGCGGATAGTTTTTTATGGGTCTACTAATTAGCTCTTCATTTTTTGGTTATCAAATTACCTCTGCGTATAAGGTGTGTAAATTTTGGTTTTTTTTAGGAACGATCGCAAATATTGCGTTTTCTGATAATGAGTAGTTATGGTCGAAACGGAAGGGATTTGACAGCACAATTCTTGTGATTCCCTTTAGATAGATAAATAAATCTTAATTTTTTTGGAGTTACTGTACGCAAACCATGGTCTTAGCCATATCCAGGGGCAGAATTTAGATTTCCCAGAGGCGATATGTCGGATTGCGTGACAAGGGCTTCGATTTTACAATAGCAGCTTATTCCAACGCCACTATCTCATGAATTATTTAGTTAAGATAAGCATTATCCATCCTAAAGTTAGATGTCGTTAAGAATTGATCGAGTTAATTTTGAGATGAACTTTTCAATGATTTCATGATTGACTTGGAGGCTGCGAACAAACTGATTGTGAAATATCGGTAATATTTCAGCAATAAAAGTAAAATTAATTACTATCAATTTTTGTTTTTCATTTTTAATGTGTGACAGTTAACAAGCTGACCATATATTGCGTTCTGTTTTACTTGTCTTATAATTAGAGGCTATAAAGGATATGTTATTGCATAAGTTAATTACATAGATTTTTAGTTCAATTTAGTCGGTTCTTAGCTTAGCAAAAACTAAAATTGTGTATGAGGTCACTGTGCCTCATCTGCAAGTCTCACTCAAGAAGTGGATTTTGAGAATATTTGCAGCAAAGTAAATTATCCGTGCAAGGTGTGAGGAGAAGAGGAACGATGTCTAATATATTGTGGAAATCCTTGGCGTTAAGTCCGGCAGTTTTTGGAGCAACATTGTTAGTTTCAACAACTGCAATTGCAGCTGCCAATACTACTGATTCTGAAGCTGTGAAAGCTTCACTTTCTCAAACAGAGAAGTCTGAAACTAAAGCATCATCAGTATTTTCAGCGTCTGTAGAACCCCAAGGATTTCCACAATATATTAGACATCGTTCCTCTTCTCCTCACACCTTGCACGGATAATTTACTTT
>JBCBQE010000225.1:0-8732 GCA_039820385.1 Cyanobacteria bacterium J06635_10 | reverse complement strand
CCTTGAGTAGAAGGAAGATTGGTTGGAGTAACCGAATCCAAACCAGCGCGTAAAATCAAAGCATTACTAGTAGTCAAAGCTGTAAAATCTGGGTCGGAAGTAGGAATGCTACCGGGTGTATCTGGTGAAGTAATCGTAATATCTCCACCTTTAATACTACCTGTCGCTTCTACTTTTAATGCTGCACCAGTATAATTACCAAACTCAACATTTCCATTAGCTCTAATAATCGGGTCAAAAAGACTAACAAAATTACCAGGCTCACCAGATAAAGTACTAATCTTAAATTGACCACCGCTAGCAAAGTGAGCATCACCAGAAACAATACCATCGCTAACTAAGCTGAGATTTCCACCACTTTGGAACGGTGTCTGGGGATGATTCAGCGCTAGGATATCAATCTTTTGATTACCTTGAACGTAAAGATTTCCTCCGGCGATCGCCACAAAAGGATTTGCGACACTATCCCGTACAAATACCGTATCTTTAGCCAACAGATTTAAATCACCTGTAGTTTGTAATTGACTTTCTACAAGTGTCAAATTCTTCTGTGCTGACAGAGTTGCATTCTCACCAGTAACTTTATTTGCGACTACATCCCCAGTATTTACACTTGTACCAGAACCCGTCAATAATTCCGGTAAACTAGCAACTGATGGATTGCTAGATGCAACAGAAGCAGGAACTTCTAAACTGAGTAAATGTCCTTCAGGAGTAATTCTTAGTAGATTTTCACCGGGAACTGCAGCGATGGTGATGTTACCCCCAGATAATTCCCCTGTACTCGCAACAGTACCACCGAGCAAGTTTAAATTACTTCCCGAATTTACCGTTAATTTACCGCTATTAACAATACTTCCAGGTTGAAGATTGGAGAAAACAAAACCGTTGGGATTTCCGGTTAAATCAGCATAGTTATTCGCACCAAAAGCATTAAAGAAATTATCACCAATACCGATATTAGTAGCAGTAGTTGCGGTGAAATCAGCAGGAACATTTAAAGTCGCATTAGGACCAAAAAAGATACCTGAAGGATTCATCAAAAACAGATTGGGATTTCCACCACTAACCTGAATTAAACCATTAATTACGGAAGCATTACCACCAGTGATACGACCTAAAATATTTTGAATATCGGGAGTAGAAAGAAAATTCGCGATTTCGTTTTGATTTAAACCAAACTTTTCAAAGCTGTGAAAAAGATTTCCACCAGCACGAGTACCACCATCGATATCTATTTGATTACCATTGGTTGTAACTTGAGTATTCGTACCGTCATTAGCAGGAGTAATTGATTGCGCTTGGGCTGGGTTAAAGCTGATTCCGATAGCAAAAACTTGAGCGATCGCGCCAACGAGCAATAGTAAATTAATCTTGGGAGACAAATACATAGAATTCCTTTTATTAAGTTAAAACTGTATCTCATGAAGAAACTGTAACGACACTTCAGAACGCATTCTCACAAACAGAGTGGAGTTTATAGCGGTTTTCACGCTTCGTACAGTACAGTTTCGGAACCTCACCCCGCCCTCCGGGCACCCCTCTCCTTACTAAGGAGAGGGGAAGGGGGTGAGGTTTACTGTGTACCTGATATCATGTCCGTTTAAACGACCATTATTGCGACTGTAGGAAAGCAATCTCAACATCTTGCGGTTGCTACGTTTAACTCCGTTCTACTCGCAATCACATATTATGGGAATTTGCCGGACATCATATCACTCAACCGAAAAGCCCTATATAGCCTTAAATTTGACCTCACCCGGCCCGACCGGCACCCCTCTCCTTGCTAAGGAGAGGGGATGGGGGTGAGGTTATCTCAATGATATTCTTGGTTGAATATTTCCAAAGACAGGTATCACTTAAAACACTATTACCATATCAGAATAATTAAAAAACTCATTGTATATTTTGCCTCAAATAAACTGATTCAATTTAATTTTTATGAATTTAAAAGATATTTTTGTATCTTAAATTATTTGATCTTAATCTATAGTCATGCTGTTTGTATCATTTTTTAATCAAATTATAATATGTTTCCATATCACTTACGTATATACTTTGATTACTTTTATTTAAATAGTCAAAATTATACTTTTATTTATGATGTTTCATACTTAAGATGATTATGGGATATTCACGTGTAATTACGAGTAATTAAAAGAAAAAAAGTAAATTTTATGCAATATAATTTCAAGCTGGGAGTATTGTCGTGTCTTTTGTTAACTCCCAGTTCAGTCTTGGTTGCGTTTGCATCTCCAAGCTATGGTCAATTGTCAGATATAACTAAAGTTAAAATATTAGCACAAGCACCAAATCCTCAAGGTGATGTCAATAGAGATAGATTTTTGCAATCCCCACTCAATCCACAGCCGTTACCTCCAGAACCTCAGCAGGAGTTCTCATCGCCGATTATTGACCAAGAAACAACTCCGATGCAGACATCCGAACAGGTTGAGGTGAGAAAAGTTGAAGTTAAGGGTAGCACTATTTTTAGCACCGAGAAACTAAATTCTATTACTCAGTCTATTGAAGGACGTACTGTCAGTTTAGAGGAACTAGAAAAAGTTGCGAAGAATATCACTCAGTTATATTTAAATCAAGGTTACCTGACTTCTAGAGCAGTACTACCAGACTTAGAAAACATTACCGACGGCATAGTAAAAATCCGAATAATTGAAGGAAGTTTAGAAGATGTCGAAATCAAAGGAACCCGTCGTCTCAAACCGGAATTTGTGCGATCGCGAATTATTAAGGCTGCTGGAAAGCCCCTCTCTGCTGCTAAATTAGAAGACCAATTAAGATTATTAAAATCTAATCCTTTATTTGAAAACGTAGAAGCAAGCATAGGTGCCGGTAATGGGGAAGGTCAAAGTATTCTGAAAGTACGAGTTACCGAGGCTAAACAATTTAATGCAGCAGCAAGTTTCGATAGCGATTCTCCACCCAGCGTTGGTTCGGAAAGATTGGGTATAAGTGCGGTTTATCGCAATCTGACTGGTAATGGCGATCAAATTTCTGGTTCTTATTACCGCTCTTTAGCAGGTGGCTCTAATATTTACGAACTTGGTTATAAAGTTCCTCTGAATGCTGATGATGGTACCTTACAGTTGAGAGGTTCATTTAACGATAACAGAGTTGTCCGGGGTGATTTTAAAGATTTGGATATCGAGGGAGAATCCCAACTTTATGAAATTAGTTATCGTCAGCCATTGATGCGTTCGACTAGTGAAGAATTTGCAATATCGGCAGGTTTTACCATCCAGAATGGCGAATTTTCCGTAGCAGGTGAGCCATCAGTTAGCAACGGCCGTACTCGCGTAATTAAGTTGGGACAAGACTATTTAAAACGGGATACAAAAGGTGCTTGGGCAGTGCGATCGCAATTTAGCATCGGTACTGGCTTATTCGACGCGACTAAAACTTCTGACTCCACTCCAGATGGTCAGTTTTTCAGTTGGTTGGTACAAGGACAACGAGTACAACAAATTAACAACGATAACCTTTTAATTGCTCAATTAGATTTGCAATTAACACCCAATCCTTTGTTATCTTCTCAGCAATTTGTCATCGGTGGTGGACAATCAGTACGTGGTTTTCGCCAAAATGTTCGCAGTGGTGACAACGGTGTGAGACTGTCAGTAGAAGACAGAATAACACTCAAAAAAAATGCATCTGGTAGTTCTGTACTGCAAGTCGCACCATTTATAGATGCAGGAGTTATTTGGAATGCTAATGATAATCCCAACACCCAACCAGATCAAACATTTTTAGCAGGTGCCGGAGTGGGAGTGTTATGGAAACCCTTACCACGTATGAACATGCGCTTAGACTATGGTCTTCCTTTAATTAATCTAGACGATAGAGGCGATAATATTCAGGATGATGGTTTGTATTTTACTTTGAACTATCGAATCTAATTAAGGATAAAGAAATGAAGGATTAAGTATTATAGGACTTACGCAACTGGTACATTTTGTTGTAGGGGAGGCAAAAAGTGGTGTAGATTTACGAACCACTTTATTGCCGTTGCTTGTACACTGACTGATTCTTTACGCAATAACAGGAAGAAAAAATTTTTTCTACCCCCTCTTCCCCCTCTTCCCCCTCTCCCTCTCTCTACCCTTACCCAGCAATTTTGGCTTGCTCAACTACTAGTATTGTGACAATTGCGTAAGTTCTGAAAATATACGATTAATTTTACATAGGTACTTATATCTTTTCCGCTTACATCGGAATTATAAAAAATACGATCAAAAAAAGCTCTGCGCTCCTTTGCGTTTCCCTCTGCGCTCCGAGGCTGCAAAAAAATATAATTCCGATGCCAACGGATTTGATATGAAACGGATTTATTAGAAAATCGAAAACCTTGTAGAGACGCGATACCCTTGCGTCTCTACATTTAGGATTCATACCCGAATTCAGCTACACCCAATGCCCATTTTTTAAGCAGCTTTCAAACCATTATGCTTAAGTAAAGGTTCGGTACTTGGTTCCCTACCCCGGAAGGATTTAAATACTTCCATGGGGTGCTTGCTACCACCAAGAGCAAGTACGGTGTCGCGGTAGCGTTTACCGGTCGTTTTAATAGCTTGTTCGTCTTCTAATCCGGCTTCTTCAAAGGCAGAAAAGGCATCTGCACTCAGAACTTCAGCCCATTTGTAGCTGTAATAACCTGCGGCATATCCCCCAGCAAAAATGTGTCCAAATGCACAGAGAAAATTATCTTCGGGGAGTGGCGGTAATATAGTTGTATTCTTGGCGATGCGGTTGCGTACATCGTCGGGAGTTTCGTCACCATCGGGACGATAACGGTAATGTAATTCTATATCGAGCAAGCTAAAGTGCAACTGACGCAACATGCCACTACCACTCATGTAGTTTCGTGCTGCTACAAGTTTCTGATAATAATGCTCTGGCAAAGGTTCGCCGGTTTCGTAATGCTTCGCCATTCCCATTAAAGTCGGGCGTTCGTAACACCAGTTTTCCATAAACTGACTGGGTAATTCTACGGCATCCCATTCGACATTATTAATACCGGCTGCGCTGGGATAATCTATCTTGGTAAGCATATGCTGCAAACCGTGTCCAAATTCATGGAAGAGGGTTTCTACTTCCGTGAAGGTCATTAAACTTGGTTTATCATCCACTGGGGGGGTTTGATTGCATATCAAATATGCAACTGGTAACTGGATATCTGCTTTACCGTTTTCGTGAATTTGACGGCGATTGAGACAGGTATCCATCCATGCACCGCCGCGTTTTTCTGCAGGACGGCTGTAGGGGTCTAAATAGAAGTAAGCTATGGGAGTACCTGCTTCATCGGCTATTTGAAAATAGCGGACATC
This sequence comes from Cyanobacteria bacterium J06635_10, assembly GCA_039820385.1. GTDB lineage: Bacteria > Cyanobacteriota > Cyanobacteriia > Cyanobacteriales > Nostocaceae > Rivularia. The sequence continues at coordinate 3,387 of JBCBQE010000225.1, read as the reverse complement.
TTCGTGCCATACTGGCGCTTTTCCGTCAGCAGGAGTAACGCTAACGTTAAATAATCGTTTTACTAATCCGAATAAGCCATCGAGTACTTGGGGAAGGGGGAAATAAGGACGCAACTCTTCTTGTGTAAAAGCAAACTTCTCTTCCCGTTGACGTTCTGACCAAAAGCTGGTATCCCAGTTTTTTAAATCAGACGCTTCTGGGGCATTTTTACTAGCTGCGAATTCTTTGAGTTGTTCAAGTTCTTTTTCTGCGGCATCGTAACTGGTGCGGCGTAATTCTTCTAATAGTTTATCTACCGCTTCGACGTTAGGAGCCATTTTACTCGCTAAACTGACCTCGGCATAGTTTTGATATCCGAGTAACTCTGCTAATTCTTGTCTTAACTCCAAAATACGCTTAATTATCGGCTTATTATCCAATTCACCCTGTGATGCGCGAGAGACAAAAGCTTTATATAACTTTTCGCGTAAATCTCGCCGCTTACTGTGCTGCATGAAAGGGGCATAACTGGGAATGTCTAAGGTGATGCGCCAAGAGCCATTTTCTGGGGTGGCATTTTCCTCACCTGCATCTCTTGCTACTTTCGCTGCCAAACTCAGCCAGCTTGGGGGTAAACCTTCGACTTCTTCGGGTTTTGTTAATGTCAAACTAAAAGCTTTGGTTGCATCCAACACATGATTTGAGAACTTTGTAGAAAGTTCTGCCATTTCCATTTGAATGGCGTTGAAATGTTCTTGCGCTTCACCTTCTAAACCAATGCCAGAAAGTTCTGCATCGCGAATAGCGGATTCTACAATTCGTTGTTGTGCTGAATCCAAAGTATTCCAAATATCCCCCTCTCCCATGGCTTTAAAAGCGTTATAAATGGGTTTACTTTGGCTAACTCGGTTAGAAAACCCGATGATTTGGGGTTGTGCAGTTTCGTAAGCTTGACGTAATTGGGGGCTATTTTGCACGCCCATCAAATGGCTAACTATACCCCAACTCCAAGTCAAACGTTCACTTATCAGTTCTAAAGGTTCTACCAAACCGCTCCAGGTGGGTTCTACATTCGCTTCTAATTGAGTAAGTTTTTCGTTTAACTCGTCTAGTAATTGATTTAAAGCTGAAGCTACATGTTCTGGTTTTACTTCTGTAAAAGGAGGTAAACCCGAACATTTGAGCAAGGGATTATCTGAATTGGCAATTTTTGCTGTCATGGATGTGTGAGAAATAATTGGTATATATAGCTCTAATTTAGTCTGCCCTTTACCTATCGGGACTTAAACCAATGAGCAAAGTCTGTGGTAAAGGTATCATTCAATATACTTTCCCGAATCTTCTGGGTAAACCTAATTAATTCGGTAATATTGTGAATGCTCAATAATGTATAAGCCAAAATCTCCTTTGCGCGTATCAGATGCGATAAATAAGCACGAGTAAAGTTTTGGCAAGTGTAGCAAGGACAAGTTTCATCAAGGGGAGTAAAATCTTCACGAAATTTGGCATTTTTGATATTCCAACGCTCGCCTTTTACCATCGCCGTACCGTGTCTAGCCCAGCGAGTCGGAATTACGCAATCAAATAAGTCTACCCCGGAAGCGATCGCCAATACCATTTCTTGATGTGTACCCACACCCATTAAATAACGTGGCTTTTGAGCGGGTAATAAAGGTGCTGTTTCTCGAACAATTTTGTGAATTAATTCTGGCTCTTCTCCGACACTTACACCACCAATGGCATATCCCGGTAAATCCAGCTTGGTTAAAGCATTCGCTGCTTCACTACGCAAATCGGCATAAATGCCACCCTGTACAATCCCAAATAATGCTTGTTCGCTACGATTATGGGCTTCTATACATCTCAATAACCAACGATAGGTACGATCTGTTGCAGCTTCCACTTCTTGGCGATTTGCTGTTGCAGGGGGACACTCATCAAATGCCATGATCGCATCCGCACCTAAAGTATTTTGAATTTCTATTGATTTTTCTGGCGTTAAATTTATAATTTTTCCATCATGAGGAGAGCGAAAACTTACTCCTTCTTCAGTAATTTTACGCATTTCACTCAAGCTAAAAACCTGAAACCCACCGGAATCGGTAAGCATCGGTTTATCCCAGCCCATAAACTTATGCAATCCACCTCCGCCTGCTACAATCGCCTCGCCCGGTTGTAGATGGAGATGATAAGTATTTGATAACACCATCTGCGCTCCAGTATCCCTTAATTGGGCTGGAGTCATGGTTTTTACATTTGCTAAGGTTCCCACTGGCATAAAACGGGGGGTTTCTACCACACCATGAGGCGTAGAAAATATCCCAGCACGGGCTGAAGTGTTGCTACACTTACCAAGAGATTGGAATGAAAAATTTGCACTCAAAATGAAGAATACCGAGACAGTTCTGTTAATGATTTAACTTATTAAATCAAATTTAGAACAAATCGGAACTATCATCATCAATTTCCGCATCCCATTTTGCCGATAGCACCTGCTCCATCATTGCTTCAATGGCGCTAGTATTCCAACAACGCTCTTGTCGCTCCTGCATTGGAGTAGAAAGGGGAATCAATCGCAGACGCATACCTTCCTGAACTAAATCAAAACAGGCTTCCTTTTCGGGTGATTGTTGAAGTTCTAAATAATCAAAACTATGAACGTTCAAATAAAGAGCATGATTAGCGACTAATGTGGAGCGTCGGGGATTGGCGAAAACTTCCATCACATCCCCTTCACCCTCACCGCACGGCTCACCATCTTGGGTGTAAGCATAGCGGACACGACCTAAATCCACCAGTAATCTTCGCATATCAATTTTATTTACGATGACACCTGTGTTGACGATACACGGAGCGGGTATTTTGGCTGAAGGTAGATGGTGATTCATAATCAAATAGCTTTATGAGCAAAGGTGAAGTACAACGTTATGGCCTGCATAACCAATGACGAGTGCGGTAATCTATGCCCTGCAATATATAATTATCAGATTTTGGAGGCAATTGCTTAAACTCGCTGACATTAATTATTAGCCTTTTTTTTCAAAATATAAAAAACACTACTACCGATTAAAATGCATTTTTTTATGCTTCATAAAAATGTTATAAATATTACTGAGCTATTTTTCCCTACTTAGATAAGCATAACAAATTTTTTGACTCAATTTCTCATACAAGTAAATCTTATTTCAAGTTTTAAAATTTGATACTGTTGTTTGTGCGGTAATTGTAAGTGCCATTATTTTGGTTTCATTTAAGTAATAATTTTGACAAATATGAATGTTCGTTACCTCTGGTGTAAAAGTCAATTTTTCAATCTAATTGCAAGCATTATATTTTATACCTCTATCCCAATGCCTTATGTGGAAAACTTGGATTTTTCCGGTGTAGCTCGTTTTGCAACCCTTATA
>JBCBQE010000224.1:8110-8745 GCA_039820385.1 Cyanobacteria bacterium J06635_10 | reverse complement strand
GCGCCTCTATCTTATGATGAAGAATAAGAGTTCCATAGGTGTAGAAGAGAGAGATCATAGATTCTCTCCTAATACAGATAAGGACACCTGGCAAAAGCTTTAAATCCAAGGCAATTATTCGTTCGTATGCAAACATCTAATATTACTTTAGGTTAGATGAATGCAACTCAATTATTCCCAGGAAGAACTTTTTCGTGTTTTGCGACAAGTGTAAGAATATCGGGACTTATGCATAAATCCATTTATCAATGATCAATTATCAATGATCAATTATCAATTATGGTCGAAGCAGGAGGATCTAAAACCCCACTCACCAATGATTGGTGCTAGTAATTGCTTGGGATCATTTACCCCATCCAATTACCTCTCCCTCTCTCCCTCACTCCCTCGCTCTTTATTTTTGATGGAATTCAAGGGACTCTACCATTATCTTTCAAAGATTGGAAATTCAAGATTATATACAAGTTCTGAATAGATTTAATGCTTTTAGTTTTTCTTAGTTATCTTAATCTGCAACCTTTTACTTAATTTCCTAAAACGTGCAATACAAATTATCTGTTGAAAGATGGTTTTCATTCCACGAAGAAAGTAGATGTATTGTTTTGAAAAACGAATTCCAATATTCAATAAATTTT
>JBCBQE010000224.1:7641-8100 GCA_039820385.1 Cyanobacteria bacterium J06635_10 | reverse complement strand
GGTAAAGGCATAAGGGATAATCCCTTTTATGCCTTTTTTCTTGTTTGAAATTCTTTGTTTAAAGGTAATTGATGAACCCCACCCCTAGCCCCTCCCCGCAAGCAGGGAGGGGAATTTTCTAATGAGTTAGGAGTAATAGCATTTAACATTCGACTATATAATAAGTAATTAGCCGGACTGGGAGCATCCCAATTTTTAACAAATATTTTACCCGTCACCCTCGAATGGTGCGGCTATATAAACAAAGCCCACCAACGGGCGCTAATAATTTTCGTAGCCCACGCAGGTGGGCTTTGTAAATGTAGCCTTAGGCTTACAGCCTGGGGCTTTTGACAAAATTGGGATGCTATAAAAGTAAACTTGATTACAATTATTAAATCAAAAAAAAAGATGTTTCTCAGATGGTAAAACCACCTACAGAAACATCCTCAAATTCCAATAATGTGATGATGTAAGTCT
>JBCBQE010000224.1:0-7631 GCA_039820385.1 Cyanobacteria bacterium J06635_10 | reverse complement strand
GTTTCTGTAGGTGGTTTTACCATCTGAGAAACATCTTTTTTTTTGATTTAATAATGTGATGATGTAAGTCTAACTCATTACCCTTAGGGCTTCAATGTTTTAAGCAAAACAAATACGATGAGAATTTCCTGAGAAAAAGCAAGGAAAAATTGATCGTGAGCAATTGGTAATTAAAACAACCAAACAGCGAACAGTTTTTATTGTTCACTGTTCACTGTTCACTGTTGAATGTTCACTGTTAACTGCTCACTGTTCACTGTTCACTGTTAACTGTTCGCTGATTCTTAGATTTTCGATTTTATCAATCCAATTTGCTTATCGTAATTAGCTAGTTGCTGTTGTAAATCTTTCCAGCTAACCCCTTCTAAGCTAGGTAATACTACATGGGCTTTACCTACTCGCTCATTTGGCCCTAATCCTACTACTTTCATCCCAGCAGCTATTCCTGCTTCTATTCCTGCTGTCGCGTCTTCTACGACGATACAGTTTTGAGGTGATACCTCTAGTTTTTCGGCGGCGAAGAGGAATAAATCCGGTGCTGGCTTCGATTTAGTTACGCTGTAACCGTCGGCGATCGCCATAAATTTGTCGGCGATTTCCAAACGTTCAATTACTGTACGAGCGTTTTTACTTGAGGAACCTAAAGCTATCTTAATACCCGCTGCTTGCAATTCTTCGAGTAAGGAAGCTACTCCCGGAAGCAAGTCTTTGGGGGTGATGCTTTGCATCAGTTCCACGTAGTAATTATTTTTACGCTCCATCATGTCCTGTATTTGCTCTTCAGTGGCAGGACGACCTTTTAAAATTCCCAATAAGGATTCTCTACGCGGCACTCCTCGTAAGGCTTCGTTGGCTTCGCGATCGAAGGGAATTCCTTCTTCATCTGCCAGCTTTTTCCAAGCTAAGTAATGAAATTCAGAAGTATCTGTTATTACTCCGTCTAGGTCGAAAATAATTCCTTCAATGGGAGTGGAAGATTCAGAAGCAGAAGAAGTTGAAGTTTCAGAGGAGGGAGAAATAGGAGTAGTGGGAGAGAGGGGGATAACTTCACCTTGAGTGCTTTCATCTCCTTCGGAAGCATTTAAATCAACTTGATACCAGCGATCGCGCCATTGCAAACGGAATTTCAAGCGCTTCCAGTGGGAGGGGAGGTTGGGATAAGCGGTTAGTCCGTTTTCTGTAATTCTAATTCCAGCAAATCCGAAGACTACTGCTTGCCATATTCCACCGGCACTAGCAGCGTGAATTCCATCAGTAGTATTACGGCGAACGTTGTCTAAATCTACTAGAGCCGCACGCATGAAGTGGGTGTATGCTTCAGCAGATTTATTGAGGTCAGAAGCTATGATGGCGTTGATTGCCGGACCTAAAGAGGAACCATAAACGTGGTCGGTACGAGGTGTATAATAATCCCAATTGGTAGTGAGAGTTTTCAGGTTGAAACGATCGCGCATTAAATACATCACCATCAATACATCAGGCTGTTTGAGAACCTGGGTAGCTTGGGTTTCTTCAACTCCCAAAACACCTTGCATCGATTTACTCCGGGGTTCGTAATCGTCGAAATTGAGGTATTCTAAATCGAAGAAGCCGTCAAATTGTTCGATTAAACCCGTTTCTAAGTCCTGATTTAAGTAAATATTTTCGGCGATGAAAGCAAAACTTTCCAATTTTTGAGGAACTATATTTAGCTTCACTGCCAATTGTGTAGCTTTTTCGGGATAAGTTTTTGTTAACCATTCCCACAACACCCCAGCAGTACGTAAATGCCACTGCACGAGTACGTTAGTAAAGGCATTGTTATCAACGCGCTCGTGATTTTCATCAGGTCCAATTACGTCAAGGATATCGTAACTTTGACGCAAATCGTTCCATTCTACGCGACTTTCCCAGAAAGTAGCGGTATCCAAAATCATTTCTGCCCCATAGTCGCGCATCCATTGATTATCGCCAGTATTCTGCCAATAGTTCCAAGCTGCGTAGGCGATATCTGCATTTATATGTATCTCTAAATCCCCGCACCAAATACGGACTAATTTACCGTTGGGATCTGGTACCCATTGGGGGGTTACTTCGTCGCCGGTGGTGGCACTTTCCCAAGCAAACATTGCTCCCTTGTAGCCCATATTTTGGGCTTTGCGTCTTGCTCCCGGTAGGGTATGGTAACGGTAGTTGAGCAGATTCCGCGCTAATGCTGGTTGAGTAAAGGTAAGTAAGGGAAGGATAAAAATTTCCGTGTCCCAAAAAATGTGTCCGCGATATTCAAAACCGGAAAGAGTTTTGGGGGGGATACTAACTCTATAGTCGTGACGCGGTGTTGCTACCTGGATTTGGAAGATATTGTAACGAACACTCAATTGGGCTTTTTCATCACCTTCAATGATGATATCGCTATCTAGCCATACTCTTTCCCATGCTGCGATATGAGTGGCTAGTAAGGTGGTGTAGCTTGGTGCTTCCACTAAGTCAATCAAGGCGATTTCTGCTGGTGTCGATGTTTCTCGCGAAGTGTAAGCAGTGACAATCTTTTCTACACTTACCGTTTCTCCCGGCTGTATCTGAAATCGTTTTGTCAGTTGGGAACTGCATTCAAATTCACGCGCAAAGTTATCGGTTTCATTTCCTACCACTAACTTGGCAGCCATACCCAATTCAATTTCTGAGTGCAAAGTTTTACCATGCAGCCAAATTATTTTATCGGTACCGCCTTCTTTGAGAGTCTGCCAATGTTCTATTCCCAGGGTATGGGGTTGGCTTTCAAAACCAGTGGTAACTTCAACTTCACCGGCATAATCGACGGAAGTAATTTCACAGCGAATTGCTAAAACGTGTTGACTGGCTAAAGAAACAAAACGCTCGAAGTGCAATTCTACAGTATGCCCTGATGGCGACTTCCAACGAACATCACGACTGACTAACCCTAAGCGCATATCTAATTGACGCTTGTATTCGAGGATCTCCCCGCTATCCATACGAAAAGTTTCGCCAGCGATTTTAATCGTCAAAGGTAGCCAATTCGGACAATTTACGAGTTCTGTTGCTGCGATCGCTACATCATCGTATACACCATTAATAATTGTTCCCGCGCGCTCGTGGGTATATCCTTCTTCAAAACTGCCTCGTACACCTAAATAACCATTACCGATGGTGAAAACAGTTTCTTTATGATGTAACTCTGACGGGTTAAAGCTTGTTTCTATAACCTTCCAGCCTGGATCGTCATTCAGTTGCTGGTTTTGTTGAGAATTGTTAACTGATATACTTAACATTATTTATAGAACCTCGGTTCGCCTTGTACTGTGTTGGGATGGGTATAAATTCGATTTACCAGAAATATTTGTGGCGATTTAATTTTTCTCTCGCCATTTAACATGAATGCAGCAATAATGCTTGGAAGCGGCATTCATCTAAAACCTTTTACCGCAATCTCCCTCTATAGGATAGATTTGCTTAAGAACTTGTTCCCAAACCAGGAAATGCAGAAAAAGATACTAATTGACACATTTGCTGACCAAAAGTATAAAACTACACGTTTCGGAGACAATCTGTCATAAACTTCCAGTATCTGGATTGAGCAACCGGAATTTTTCGTATTGTATGGCTTAGAGTATTTAACGGCCACATTTATGAGTTGAAGTTACGACGCTTTTCTTCAAAATTTGACTTTTTTCGACAAAAAACTGAATTTGCTGATAAATACTGTGGGAATTTTTGCGATCTTAATTGTGAAGAAACTATTTGAACAAGTAATCAAACTCCGGAAAATATGTATTCTAAGCCTTGCTACTAACTTAACTTTTACCAGTAGTTACTATACAGCAAAAGCTATACCAGTAACTTGTGGCTTTCAACCAATAGTTCAAGCTGCTGGAATAACAGTTTACTATAAAAATCGCCAAGGTAATCAAAAAGAATATATAACTGTAATTCAAGCTACAAAAGCGAAAATAGAAAATCTAACTGGTGCTATTTCCAGCCTTCGAGCAAATAGAATCAGAAAAAAAACACTGACTAAATTTTGGCAAGACGCTGTTAATAGTAATACGTTAACTCGAAAAGCAAGAGTTGTAATTAACGGTACATTTTTTTCTACCAAACAAGATCCTACAGGAATCGCCTTTGGTTTAAAGGCGCGTGGTAAAATCATTACCTATGGTTACGGCATAGCCAATGAATATCCGGGAGAAATTCGCACGTTTTCTTTCAATCCTCTAGCTGGTGTTGCTAGCATCCAACCTTATTCTACAGAGTCATTTCGACGCTTTCCGGAAGTAGTTGGTGCACTTGATGCAAATGCGAATAAGGCTGCGACAAAGTATTTACCTAGAACCTTTGTTGGCGTGCGAGATGATGACGGCGATCGTTTAAATGAAACAGTTATATTTTATTCGAGTAATTATGCACGTCAAGTAGATGCGAGAAATGCCTTGGAGTGTTTTGGTGCAAATGCGATCGCGATGTTAGATGGTGGTGGGAGTACCGGAATTATTGTAGATGGGAAACCTTTGATAGGTAGAGCGCGTAGAATTCCTCATGCGATCGCGGTTTATGAGGGGAGATGAGGGAGAGGGGGTAGAGGGGGGAGAGGGGGAGAGATGTAATATATTTTTGTAGGGTGTGTTACGGCACAAATAAATTTGATTCAAGATTACTAATTAGATGATGCCGTAACGCACCATTTAAGATACAAGGGTGTGTAACCCTGGAGATGGATAATGTTCTGATAAATTAAAAGGTTTAGCGTCACGCACCAATTAGTTTATACCTCACTCAACCGCTCTCACTCTATAAGAGTGGAGCTACTGGTACAAAGCCCTTTAAGGGCTAAATTTGGTACATTTTGATCAAAACTAATTATTCATCATTGTTTTCATCATCTAAATTTTTATTCGCATCTTTGGTAACTTTAAAAGCTACCAACACGATTCTATAGATAATTTCTTGTCCAAATTTGACTTTTTCTACCGATACATCACCGAAATATATCAATAAAATACTCGCGAAACTAGCTATAATACTTAACTTAAGTAAATTGAATTTTAACTTAAATATTGCACGAGCTTGACGAAGTTTTTCTTGATGAATACTGTTATCACTTTTAGTTTGTTGTGTGATTTGATTTTTATTTTTCATTTGTTTCGTTCATATAACTAACTGTGTAATTCAATTCAAATACCCCGATACTTGAGATATTGGTTGAGCAGTAGTTGAGTTATGGATGACTTGTAGCTGATATTTGGGTGAGTTATTAGTGCTGGTATCAAAAATCGGTAGAATTTAAGCAGTTTTCCATTTTAAGAGAATGGCACGTTCTGCTTGCAGCAGCGCTTCGCTATCCCAAAGAGTAGCTCTTGAATATTTACAACAAGTAAATTCCGCGTTAAAGCGTAACGGTTATCCTAGTAAATCAAAATTCGCCGAACATGTAACACCATCCCTATCTACGGTGAAAAACTTCTTCGCTGGGAAACCGGTTGATTTTGAGTATTTCGTCGAAATTTGTGAAAAGCTAGGTTTAAACTGGCAAGAAATTGCAGATAAAGAGACATTCGCAGCGAATACCAAGCTACCCATGGAGGAACCCTCACCCTTCATTACAGGTTCCCCTATCAACCATCCGAGCAGATTTTTTGGACGACAAAAGGAACTCAAACGCTTATTTCAGATACTCAAACGCCATCCCTTACAAAACGCTGCGATTATCGGGAAACCACGCATCGGTAAAACATCTCTGCTGCATTACCTGAAAAATATTACCGTTACACCAAAGGAAGAATTACGACAGCAACAAAAATCCGATTGGTTGCCAAATCCAGAAATTTATAAATGGATATTTATAGACTTTCAAGATTCACGCATGGCTAGTAGAGAATATTTTTTAAGTCATATTTTAGAAAGTTTGAATTTGAAAGTACCTACACCATGCGACTTAGATCATTTTATGGATGTAGTTAGCGATAACTTACAAAATCCTACTATTATATTGCTCGATGAAATTGGTGTAGGTTTGCAACGCTGTGAAGAATTAGATGATGAATTTTGGGAAAGTTTACGTTCATTAGCAACGAATCATACAGGGGGAAATCTGGCGTTTATTTTAGCTACTCACGAGTCACCAACTGAATTAGCGCGAAGCACAGGACATACTTCGCCGTTTTTCAATATTTTTGGTTATACAGCATATCTCAGAAATTTTACGGAAGCAGAAGCACGGGAATTGATCGCGAATTCGGCGATCGCTTCGCGATAAATAAAATAAAGTAGAGGATTATCGGTTTGTCTACCAGTCGTTATAATCAAGTGCGTCAACGCGCTAATTTTCTATGCGAGTACTGTCACGCATCGGAAAAATGGCAATATGTCACCTTTAATGTCGATCATGTGATTCCTTTAAGTAAAGGTGGTTCCGATTCCATCGATAATCTGGCTTTAGCTTGTTTTCATTGCAATCGACAAAAATCAAATAAGCAATTAGGGTTTGCTGATGATTCGATAACGCAAGTCTATTTGTTTAATCCTCGTACTGATTTGTGGGAAGAACACTTTATACGCAGATACTTTGAGAATTATTGGTTTGACACCTGTAGGACGAGCCACAATTATACAACTTTCACTTAATAGAGAAAGGATAATTAATATTCGTGCTGCTGATAAAGAGGTTGGACGACATCCACCAGCAAGTGACCTAATTCAAAACAAAAGTTAGCGAAATGGCTATCACTTACAAGCTTAGACAAATTTTGGATAAATCGAGATTCCGGGCTTAGCCGTAAATTAAAATAAAAATTATGAAAGCTCCGTGCTTAAAAGTAACTTTAACTGAAAAAATAGTCCTTTGAAATGGACTTTCGCTATTAGACTTGGACTTGCAGTCCAAGGCGGATTTGTTTATTCCACAACCATCACAAATTACCTTACCAAATCAATTTACATTACAATAAATGTACATTTAATTTAAATCATAGGTATAACAATGAAAACCGAACGCGAAAGAAAAGAAATCATAGATTCTATCAATGTCATGTTAAACCAAGCATATGATAGTACTTTAGACGAAGTTTTTGAATTACTAAAAAAAATCGAAGATGCAGAAGATGAAAATGATTTGAAAGCTTACGATGAAGGGAAAAAAGATATACAGAAGAATGGTACTGTATCTTGGGAAGAAGTTAAACAAGAAATCCAAGAAATAAAAAAGGATGTGGCGTGATTTACGAAATTAAAATTTCTAAGAGTGCATCTAAACAGATTAAAAAGTTACCATCAGAAATACAAGAGCGCATACAGGTTAAAATTAATAGTCTAGCTATAGAACCTCGTCCAGATGGAGTAAAAAAACTTAAAGGTAGAGAAAACGGTTATCGTGTTAGAGTGGGGGATTATCGTATTTTATATGATGTTTTTGATGATGTTTTATTAGTCATTATCGTAGAAGTTGGACATCGTAGCAATATTTATAAAGATAAAAGTTAATCTTCCTGTTCGCATTGTTTTTCAATGGCTTCATACATTAATTGAAGTCTCCAAAACATCAAATTATCAAAAATGCCTTACAGTAGTTACAAAAACATCGGTACTGTTGCAAAAGAATTTCAAATCAAATATATTTGATTTGAAATTCTTTTGCAACA
>JBCBQE010000223.1:0-8749 GCA_039820385.1 Cyanobacteria bacterium J06635_10 | reverse complement strand
GTTTTGTTTGATGGTGGAGTGACAGTTTATAATAGGTCTTTAAATTTACGTTAATGAGTTTTTTCCTGTATAAATTTTAAATTCACATATTGGATGTGAAAGACTATAACACCTGCTATTAGCCTCAAAAATATCACCTCTCTCATAAACGCTAGTACTCCACCAAGTCAACTTTGAGGGGTATATCGTACAAGCGTAAAATTCTTTTCTCTCCCTGCTTACCTCTACCCGGCAATATTAGTTTGTGAGAGTACTAGTGGTGCATTTCATTAATTATGACGGGTTTTCTTACCGACTCGACTAGGACTATAAGTCCCCGCTCTTATAGACAAAGTCCTACAAATAGGACTAGAAAACTAGCCATCAAAACGGCCGGGGACAAATCACTAGTAGTGCGTTTCATTAATTCTGATGGGTGTAGAGACTTCTTCTGTGCTACGTCTGGGGAGGTTTGAAAGAAAACTAACCCGTCAAAACGGCCGGGGACAGACTACTAGCAGGGCAAACGCATCTAAATTTAGAGCATAGGCTATTGACTAAAGAACTTGAATATGTATAGAGCCTTAAAATAAGGTTTACCGTTGAGAGTCTTTTGTCTACTTATAAATATATAGTCAAAAGCACAACTAGGTAGTAAGTCAATTAGTATGGCTTAATGCGACTATTTTCGGTCTAGTTGAGAATGTAGCCTTCTTAATGACAAGAGGCGTTCGCACTGGGAGTACTAGGGTGTAGGCATAAGTCTTAAAAAACTACCTGGAACTGGATTTGAAACTATGAGATCAATATCTCAAGCCCTGTTATTGTTAGCTTTGCGAAACATTCACCATCATGTGTCGATCGTTGCCTTCGTGCTGGGATTACTTCGTCTTTCTCCCTCGCAATAAGGATTTAACAACGCTAAAGTCTCTCAAACCTATATGAGTAGTAATTCTGGGTACAACGAACGTCCATAAACGATCCCAGAGGCTTTGAAAATTTTATTGATACAGTTAAATTAATTATTTGAGATAAATTTTCATCCAAATATTTACTTAAGAAACAAAGACGTATGTTTACTTAAAATTACGTCTTTGTATCTTAATATATTGAGATTAAAATCGCGCTCCTGGTTCTTTTAAAAATTCTTTTTCTTCAGGAGTTGAAGGCCGCCCTAAAATTATATTGCGATGGGGGAAGCGCCCAAAACGTTCAATTACTGAGCGATGGCGAATTGCGCTTTCAATAGCCTTTGCACTCTCTTTGTCCCCACTAAGTTTCTGGAATAGCTTCACCGATTGACGCTGATGATCGATATTTTCGCTATGTTCAAAAGGTAAATAAACAAACCAACGCTGTACATTTAATAATTTGCGATCGTAGCCCTGTGCGATTGCCTGATGTGCGGTTGAGAGTGCTTCCCAATCGGTAGCGAAGGCTTGGGGAGTTTCGCGAAAGATATTCCTAGGAAATTGATCCAATAGCAAAATCAAAGCCAAGCAATCCAACGGCGAATCCTTCCACTCGTCTAAGTGTCCTCCTGCAGCTTTCTCGTAATCTGTAAGAAAACGGCTTCGTAGTTCTTCATCAAACTCTGGTTCTTTTGCAAACCAAGCTTTTCTGGGCTTACCGTAGTCCGATTCATCCGGGCTACCAAACCAAAAGTCGAGAATTTCATTTGCCTGTGACATCCCTTTTACATTCCCTTGCAAATTACTTGTCGCATTTTACGCATATTTGTAGGTAATTCAAAATTCATCGCTTGCTGAATAAACATTGAAGGTATGGGAATTATGGGAGTAGCCTTTACGGAATAAGTAAGTACTGTACCGCTACCACAATCTTGTAAATTTATATCGGCATTGAAATCATGGAAAGTGCCCTTATCTAATTCAAACTGTATTCGATGCCCAAAATCTTCTACCACATTTAAATAAATATCTACTTTTGCCGTGAAAAACATAAAAGCTTTTTGTGCTGCCTGATACAGACGTTTCACATCACTATTGTGTATAATCTCACTCTTGGTAATGTCAGGGAAGTACTGTACCCAGCGCGGATAATCCGTTACATGTTGCCAAACTTGCGAACGCACCAGTGGTAAATACATTTTCGCGCTAACACAACCACCCCAAGCATTATGGGAACGCGTTTCTACTAAAATTTCACCGTTCAGTAATGCTGCTTGCTTATCCTGAGTCCAAGACATATCCGAACCCGTATTAATAAAGTCTGAGAAAAAAGACGCAGACATAATGTTTCGCTCGCTCCTCAATATGAAAGCACTACACCTTAAAAAAAGAATACAGACTCTGCAATTTAATGGAGTCTTATTCAATAATTCTAATTCCAGTCCAATACAAAAGTATTCCGGAACTAGTTCCGACTGTATATATTATTCCCAAAATTTACTCAAAATTGTGTCAGGATTATCACTAATATTGTAAAGAGTTGATGTTAGGGCACTGAGGAAGATGAAGGGATGAGGGGTGAGGAGATAAGGAGAGGAGCGGCAGAAGAATTTTAACCTTTGATTTTTGAAAGGCTAGAATATCACAAATACTTTTAATTTAAGAGGAATCTTGAGGTGAGTCAATCTTCTAAGTTGAATCAAAGATTAACCCAGACTTTTGGGATGTTTCTTGGTATTGCAATAGCTGTATGGGTACTCAGAGGCTTGGGTATTCTGACTTTTATTCCTGGAGGATTTATTTTACTGTTATTTTTAGCTGCTTTCGTTTTCGGGATTCTTAGTTATGCTCAAAAAACTTGGTTACGTTTTTAGATCGCAATTCTATTATATGTACGATTATATGTACGATCGAGGATGATGTTGCGCTATTGTAATCTAATAGAGTTGACACTCAAACCTATTATTTAAGGTTACTCTAAATAAACTCATAGAATATTTAAGTAAATTTGCTATGTATTGCAATAGATGAACAATTTTCATTTTCCAATCCATTCCATATAATTCGTTTATAAACAGTTCGGAAGTTGCAACGATCAAAAATTGTAATTGTTGGGGGTGGGGCTGCGGGTTTTTTTGCGGCGATCGCAGCTGCAAAAACTAACCAAAAAGCCTCTGTTATCTTACTCGAAGCCAGTCGGCAAGTACTCACAAAGGTTCGTATTTCTGGCGGGGGGCGTTGTAATGTTACTCACGCCCTTTTCGATCCGAAGGGTTTTATCCAAAATTATCCTAGAGGTTCAAAAGCTTTATTGGGTGCTTTTTCTCGCTTTCAAGCTCGAGATACTGTGAATTGGTTTGCATCTGTTGGAGTACAGTTAAAAACTGAAGCTGATGGCAGGATGTTTCCTATTACAGATAATTCGGAAACGATTGTAAATTGTTTAATCAAAACCGCTTCGAGTTATGGCGTACAAATTCGCACGGGTTCACCTGTAGTTTGGGTGGAGTCTCAAGATAAGCTAGCAGAATCGCAAGAAGATAGTTCTCATATTTGGAACGATGATGATGACGATCAACCCAGAAACTTCGAGGTTTTACTCAAATCCGGAGAAATGCTGCGATGCGATAGACTATTGCTTGCAACTGGTAGCAACCCTATAGGTTACAGAATTGCCAAAAAGTTAGGTCATCAAGTTGAACCAACTGTTCCTTCTTTATTCACTTTCAATATTTTAGATAAAGAATTACGAGAATTAGCTGGTGTTAGCGTTAACCCAGTACAGTTACGTTTATCAATACCGGGAAAACCCCAACTAGAACAGATTGGACCGTTACTAATTACTCATTGGGGTTTAAGTGGTCCTGCGGTGTTAAAACTTTCAGCTTGGGGTGCAAGAATATTCCACGAATCCCGGTATCAAGGAACTTTATCTGTTAATTGGCTACCAGATTTAAATCAAGATGAAGTGCGAAAAGAATTACAACAAGTAAGAATTGAGCATGGGAAAAGGGCGATATGCCAGAGGCATGACGCTTCGCGTAACGCATTACATCGAGGATTCAAATTACCCCATCGCTTGTGGCAATATCTGATATCCCGCGCCGGTATTGATAAAGAAACTCGCTGGGCAGAATTACCCAAAAAAGCTTTAAATAAATTAGTGCAAGAATTAACTCAAGGACAATACATTATTAGCGGTAAAGGAGTTTTCAAAGACGAATTTGTTACTTGCGGCGGAATTAAGCTCAAAGAAGTTAATTTTAAAACAATGGAGAGTCGTTTGCTAAAAGGACTCTACTTTGCCGGAGAAATTCTCGATATTGACGGAGTTACCGGCGGCTTTAACTTCCAAAGTGCTTGGACAACCGCTTATTTAGCAGGTTTAGCAATGGGAGGAAATGATCAATGATCAATGATCAATGATCAATGATCAATTATCAATGATCAATTATCAATGATCAATTGTTCATTGTTCATTGATAATTGTTCTCCCCATCTCCTAATAAGGCGGATACCCAAAATCATCTTCATCAGGATAAACGTAGGAACTAGAAACTCCTGCTACAGCCATGGGGCGGGTTTCGGTTTTTACTGGTTCCTTGGCAAAATCTTTGTATTCTTCAAAATTCTTAGAAATTAGTGCAGATTCTTGTGAGTCGGAAGGAATCAAATATTTAGTTAATGTGGAAACTGTAGGATGCTTGTAATCTACAGTTGCAGCAACTAAAACAGTATTTGTGGCAATTCCTCGCTCTTCACATTCAATGATTGGGGAGAAAATTCCGTGAGCGTGAAATAAAGGTCCTTTTGGGGTTGCGACTTGACGACGATATCCTGCATAGGCTCTTTCTAATTCGGGAACAAATCCACTAGTTGCTCTACCTTGCTGATATTCGCAATAAGCTTTGCTAAAACTTGCTCCTGCTGCACCATTTAAAGTTAATTGTAAAGGTAATTCATGCAAAAAATTCTGATCGTTCCCTACCAAAAAAATTAGATAGCGAGTAAAAGTTTTAAATTTAAGTTTATCTGCTAAAAAAGCATCATAATTATCTTTGAGAGTTCCTAACTTTGCACCTGTTTCGCGGTCTTTTACCGATAAAGGTCCCCGACGTACTATAACTATGTTTGGGGTTGTACTAATAAGAACTGTTTCAACTCCCGAACTAAATTGATGTTCTACTTGCTGCCAATTGTCATCCGGTACAAAGCCAACAGCACGGGCATTTTCTAGCTTAATTGCTAAACCATAGGAAGTTACGCCATCGGTGCCATATCTGGGATTGATCATTTGACACCAAGGGATAACACGAGAAGGTGGTGCATTGAATTTCTCGTCCTCAAAGTCGAATTTTGCAGATGCTTTCATCGTATATGCGCGGTTGTCGATTTTGTAATGTTAAAGTTGACGGGAACCCTTGACTCGGTTGAGTAAAAATTGAGTGCGAAGAGTGAAATTAAATGTTTTGTGGCAAGTAGATGCCATGATTCACCGCAACCGAGAATCAATTTAAGTCATGTATTTTTATTTATCATTACGAAGGGGCATTACGCATCTATCTGAAGCAGTTTTTAACAAGAACTTCATGTTCACCGTGGTGTTTGAATCTTAATTTCGCTGTGAATAATTCTCAATTCAATAAAAAATTTGTAATTAAAAGTACTAAATATATCTAAGTTTTTTTTATTGCGATCGTATCCATTGGGGAATGTAATTCCCATTATCAAAGGGCAATATCGTACAAATTGATTAATAATTTCATTTTGCTAAAAAAGTAATATTATTAACTATTAATTTTTTGCAATTAAGTATTTACTTGCAGAAGTGCTGTTTTATTAAAAAAATATGGTAAAAAATATAAACCTTCTTCACTGTCAGATAATGCTAATATTTCTCAACCGTTAACCTTTCTCTGGGTAAATAAAGCAGGAACGCCATCATCGCTGTCTAATTTCGCTGAAAGTATTTAAATCAGGACTTACAATTAAGCCCAATCCTTTCTGAGGCTGGCAGAAAGTGACAGCATAAGAAAGGATTAGGATGAGTGCCTTCTAGCTCTGAAAGTGGATTTGCATTAAAACTTAATTACGAAAAAAGTGCGCCATAGGTTTGACGACCAAATATTCCGTCAGAGAGAAATCTTTTATCTTGTTGAAACTGTTTAACTACTGCTTCAGTTCTCGGGCCAAAATCGCCATCAGGGACTAGACTATATCCTTTATCAGTCAGTTGACGCTGAACCTTTCTCACATCTTCACCTGTAGATCCGCGCCTTAAGACAATACCGTACTTCGGTCGTAGTTCTTCACGCACGCTGACAATTGATATACTGGGTTTGGTATTGTCATAAATTAGTTTCGCCGCTTCTAACTCTTTGATACGTACGCATCCACTGGAATCGGGGTATTCGGGAACAGTTGGATAATAATGAAGAGCAATTCCACGGAAATCATCTTGAAAACGTGTCACCCATTCAGCTGCTGGGAAGTCGCTAAAACGACGTTCGTGGCGAATTACGGAGAATTCACCTTTTGGAGTGCAATTTGTGCCGCTTCTTTGGCTAGTTGAAACATCATCACAATCGAAACTGCTAATACCTTCACCAGGAGTACAGTGGAAAGGACCTTTTTTTTGTGCTGCTGCATTTGCTCCCGTCCATTCAAGCCTCACTTCTTGCTTCCATAAGTCAACGATGACTTTTGAAATATACGTCTGTGTCATTAGATTATTATCGATAGTAGTTATATTGCTTGCATACTACTAAAAATAATTTCCAATTAAAAGTACCTATTAGAGTGATTTTTTGTACTGAATATCTTCTACATACACAAAAGCCTTGAAAACCATACCTCTGAAATATTTGTAGCTAATTGCTCGGATTTATCATGCTCAATTAGCTACCCCAGCAATCGGCGATCGCAATTCTTGATTCCGAAATCGATAAAACAGAGGTGGTAGTGATTCTTACAATAACCAATTATTTGAAAAAATCATATGCAATTTGTATCTACTTATCCAGGCAATCTTTTAAAAAAAGGTGCTGAAGACTTTGAAGCAGTTAAAAAACTTCAAAGAGAACTCAACAAACAGGGATATGCTTGTGAGGTTGATGGCATCTTTGGTAATGAAACACAAAAGCAGGTAAATAATTTTCAACAGAATCAGCCTACCTTAGAAGCTGATGGTATAGTTGGACCTCTAACATGGCTAAAACTCTTTAAAGAAATTCCAGCACAGGAACCCTCTTTTGAAACCGTGAAGGTTTTGAAAAATATAAGTAGTCGAAAGGATATTTATCACCAACCGACTTATCAAGATAATGAAGGAGAAGGAATTTTCCCAAAAAATGGAACAGACAGACGTTCAGAGCGCGTTTATCCGGCTTTTGTTTTGGGGCCACGCAGACAAGTTGATTCCTTGGTGAGACAAATATATGCCCTTTTACCAAAGCAAGACACGGCATTTGTTATAACCGATCGACTTGTTCAATATCCTCATGAATATCTACCCTATATTTCACATGCAAAGAGTGTTGTTCTGATTGGTTCATTTGTAGGAATTGGCACATCAGAAGAAAACTTCAAATATGCTTACGAAAGACATAAGCGAGAGTTGTGGCAATTAGAGCAATCAATTCAACTTGCTCAAGCGATCAAATGCCCTATCGAATCGGTTGTTTTTGCAATGGGGGATTCCCCTCGTTCAGAGGCAATACAAGTGCGTACTCAACTACAAGTCAAATTTAATACTCTCCTTGAGAAATATAATCTCTCCCACCTAAAACAACCAATTTCTTGGGGTGCTGATGAAAATGCATTAGTGGCATTCGCACAAACCCTTGCCCCGAAAAAAATACTTATTCGCGTCTCTAACCCCGAGAGCAAACACCATTACGATGCAGAAAAAACTTCCCCTGAAGTTATTCTCGAAAAGTTAAAAGCAGTAGGGCTGACAAAAGTAAATTCAGGTTGGGATTTCGATCCGGGTTTTGCCACAACCAATACTGACTGGGATTTTGAAGTCGCGATTTTAACGCGCCGTGCGGGGGGTAGTACTGATAACTATCAATCCAACGATTTAGAACAAGCTAAATTAGACGAGAAATTTTTGAGCCGCTATCGTTCCTATACCCCAGAGCAGCGTAGTAAGCTAGTTATCATCGATGGCAGACTGTTTAACGGAGCGTGGGATTCTCGCTCTGCTCTAAAGTATTGCGATTTATTAGCATTTGGCTCTTGGGGAACCTTTGGAAATGTCGTCGGTGCAACATTAGCGATCGCAAAAATTTTATTTGTTGCCCAAAGCCCCCTCGCTCAAAAACAACTTTATCTCGAAGCAGTTGCCCATGATGTTTTTGCTAACGGCTATGCCGAAGCTCAAAGAGGAGAATTGAAAAAACGAGTAGATTTTTCAGGCATTGGGTACGATCACTATGCCGGATACACAAAAGCTGAAGATACTGCTGTAGTCTTCGCAATTCTTAACGAGTTCGTCAACGAGCGGATGAAGGAACATTTTGCACGCACTTATTGCTTTGAAGGTAAAAACTTGCGCTTTACTCCACAACTTTGGCGTACTTTTGAGAGTGAAGTTCATTTAGAGCCACCCTTTGAAAATAAGATTGCTCGAGCAGGAGTATTTCGTGAGGATCTCGATTCAACAATTTTTCAACCAACTGCTTAGATGTTTAGCTAATTAGTTAGTTAATGGCGATCGCCATGGCAAATACCTTGTAATCCCCCGCAGAAGTGACAGATTTTTTGGCGTTGCGGATTGAAACGGATTGAAAGTATGAATTTGATTTAATGGATAACCGAAACCGATGTCTCGACGGCGTGCACAGTGCAACGTCTCA
>JBCBQE010000222.1:0-8779 GCA_039820385.1 Cyanobacteria bacterium J06635_10 | reverse complement strand
GTATTAATTACGAATATGACATCAATATGACAAGAACATTATAAATTGATAATCAGGCATTGATTGCTAATAAATAACAACCTAAAACTATTAACGAATAAATAAAAAACCTCTGCTAAGTAACGATTAGCAAAGGCTGATTCTGCAAGGAAACTTTTGATATTGTTAGAGCACAAAAATGTATCGTCGATCGACAGTTAACAATTCATAAATTTATTCGCCATGTTCAACTAGCCATTATTTCTACATTCACTGTTAACTGTCATGGTACTGTTCCTACCTGTCACGCTCTAAGTCATAAATTACTTTTTCTAATGCCCAATTGATTGATTTATCGGGATGGCTTTGTTTTATACCAGCTACTAATCGGTTTGCTGTTTGGCGATCGCCACCTACAAGTCTCAGCAATTCCTGTCTCAATCGCGGATTCGCTTGTTCTATTGAGATATTGCCTTGCCGATTAGCTGATTGAGTCGAAAAAGGTTTATTTTGCCGATTTAAACTCCAAATTATGCCAGCAGTTCCAACACCTACTGCTGCGAAGGCTAGTATCTTACCATTTTCACTGATTCTATTACCAAGGTTTTCGGAGGAAACATCGGCGGTAAATACAACAGGTTGAAATTTACTATTATTTTGTACGGCTAATGTTTTCTGGTGGCTCACATTTGAGATTAAGTTTTCGGTTTGTCCTAACGCGGGTACTGCCCTTAATGATAAAGTAAGGAAACTGCTAACGATGCCGGTACTAACGAGAGCGATAGCATCTAAGCGTGACATAAATAATTAATGCTCCTTGGATATGTTGTTTGAAATTTGACTCGGGAATATGAATAGTTATTAGCGATGATTTTGACTAGTTACTAACAACTAACCACTAACAACTAATAACTAACTTTGAGAAACGGGAAATTGTCCTGGTTGAACGCGGATATTTACATTTCTACCGCCGCGATTAACTGCTACTTGAACGTTACCACCAACTGTTGTTTTTTCTACTGCTAATTGAACATCATCTGCGGTTTTTACTGATTGACCATCGATTTGTTGAATGACATCTCCTGGCCGTAAACCTGCTCTAGCTGCGGGAGAATTGCGAGCAACATCTACAATTACAACGCCTTTGTTGGCAGCTAATCTTGAACCAAGTTCGCGGCTCAATTCTTGTCTTAAATCTGACGTTAGTGTCGTCATGCGAATTCCTAAATAAGGATGCGCGACTTTTTCACCAGCAATCAACTGACTGGCAATCTCCTCGGCTTTATTAATGGGAATTGCAAATCCTAACCCTTGAGCACGTCCGATAATAGCAGTATTTATACCGATAACTTCACCGCGTTGGTTCAATAAAGGACCACCAGAATTACCGGGGTTAATGGCTGCATCAGTTTGAATAAAACGAACTCGCTTATCAGCAGCACCAATTACTCCGCTAGAGCGCCCTGTACCGCTGATAATACCAGCAGTTACGGTGTTATCCAATCCCAAAGGATTACCGATGGCGATCGCCCATTCACCGGGTTTGAGATTTTGTGAGTTGCCCATCTCAACCGTGGGTAAATTATTGGCAGAAACTTTGACTACTGCAACATCGGTTAAGTCGTCTAAACCTACAACTTCACCCATCAAATTGCGTCCATCACCTAAGGTAACTCGAACTCTAGAAGCACCCTTGACTACGTGAGCGTTGGTAAGAATAGTACCGTTGGAATCAATGATAAATCCAGAACCTATACCACTCGCTTGACGACTAGAAAAACGTCCTCTTCTACTCCTACGAGTAGCATCAATTCTGACAACAGCAGGACCAGTTTTTTCTACCGCTGCTGCGATAAAATTATTAGGAACAGATCTCGGTATCTGAGCAATTTTTTGCTCTTGTTGTAGGGCTTCGGTTGGTAACAATTGGGTTACTGGTAAGGTAAAGGCAGCCCCAGCAAAGAATACCGATAAGTAAGCTAATGATTTTGGTACTGAGAATTTGTTCATTGTTCTGATTCTTAGTTGTTAGTAGATATTAGTTAGTTGTTTTAGGAGTAATTAAGAGTATTTCTGATTAATCTTAGTTTTACAGGCAAATATGACATGAAAGTGTCAAATGATTTTTTTTAATTGGATTGAAGCAGGGTTTAGGTAGTCTAGTTACTAGGAATATATTCCTAGTAACCAGATTCTGTGTGTGTGTAGTTTAGGGAGAAAAAGTTAGATATGCTTTCTCAAGGGTTCCCATAAGAATTTTTTGATTCTAAAAAAATTCTTATGGGTGCCTGTCAGCTGTTGTTATTGGCTGCTAACTTGTTCTGTTATCTGTTAGCTTTAGTGTGACAGCTAAATATGACAGGAATATGTCAGCTTCAAGATTAAATCCCTACTCAGCCTACAACCTGTATTTTTTCTCACAATTGGCATTCATATAATATCGATTTTTTCTCTATAAAAATACTTAATCTCTCTTTTATTGGTATTTTTAAATACTTTTATTACTCAACCTCACAATCTACTCCCCAAAATCAAATCACTGGTACTACAAATTTGATATCAAAGAGTATCAAAATTTACATTATATCGAAAAAAAAATTTTTTTTCTGGCAACCTTTTTTTGATATGATTATTTCTATAAAGTCTTATTTTTATAATGGGAGGCTTTGCTGACTCAAAAATTTTGCACAGATTCCCATTATAAGAAAATATCTATCGCTATATTTGATTATCTCACACCCCAGGCATTTTTTTTCTCGCAGCAGCGAAATTTCTAAATTTTTTTTTTAAGCCTTTTTCAAGGGTAAACAAACTTGAAAAGTAGTGCCTTCGCCAACGACACTATCCACAGAAATTTTACCGCCATGAGCTTGGATGATTTGTTGTGCGATCGCCAATCCCAAACCGAAGCCACCAGAAGAGCGAGTTCGTGCGCTATCTACACGATAAAACCGCTCGAAAATATGAGGTAAATCTTCTACAGGAATACCAATGCCACTATCAATGATTTGAATAGATATTCGCCGCAGTTGAGTAATTAGTTTTAGTGTTACTGTTCCGCCTTCGGGAGTATATTTACAAGCATTATCTAATAGGTTTTTTAGTGCTTGCTGCAATAAATCAGGATCTGCTAATAATATTATTGATTGAGATGGTAATTCAGCTATAATACTTAATTGTTTTTCTTTGGCATTTCTTTGATATTCCAAAGCGAGACGGTTGAGTAAACCGACAATTTCAATATTTTGCAAATCTTTTGGATTTAAACGTCCCTCATGTCGTGCTAAGAACAAAAGATTACCAATAAGGGCGCTCATTGATTTAGAAATATCGACAATATTTTCCAAACGTTGGCGGGGTAATTGGCTATTGTCTTCTGGTGATAGTAAACCAACTTGAGCATTACTTAAAATTGCCGCAACCGGCGCACGTAATTCGTGAGAAGCATCTGCTGTAAACCGTTGTAATTGTTCGTAGGAACGTTTTGTTGGCTGCATAGCTACTCCACCTAAAAACCAGCCAACGATAACAACTAAACCTAGTGTAATTGGAACTCCTAGCGATAAGTAAAACCGCGCTCTTTTTAAAGTTTTTTGAGTAGGTTCTAAGGATTTAGCAACAATAATATAACCAATTTTTTTATTTGTATTTTGAATTGGCGAAGTTAGTTGACGCAGCCAGAGTTGTTGAGAATTGGATAAATACCCATCCAATTTTAAAGTTTGAAATCCTTGTTTAACTAAATCCTGTGGAGGACAAATATTATCGTTAATTCTTAAAGGTCTTTTTTTGCGATCGTACCAGCAAACATATTCAAATTTATTCCGAATAGCCAAAGAAGACGCAAGGGGCATACCTTGAAATTCTACTCGATATTGTCCTGCTTCATCACGATACTTAAACTCAAAAACATAACTTTGAGTTTCTTCTTTGAACTCTTGATCGAAAACGCGCAACCGCTCTCTAACCAATAAGTAATAAACTACAAAAGCAAAAGTAACCAAAATTCCACCCATTGCCAGGGTGAATAAATAAGCTAAACGGCGACGACTACGGGTTAGCATCAGTTATCAGTTATCAGTGAACAGTACCATGACTAGTTAACAGTAACTAGTAAGCAGCCAATTGTCGCTCAAGCTCAGGTGCAGATGTATACCAATTAACAACTATTTACACAGCGGTGCGTTTCAACTACCATTATTAACTAGAAATTCTGAATTTATAACCCCTAACTGCTAACTTCTAACTCTTAATTCCTAACTTCTAACCCCTAACTCCTAACTCCTAACTCCTAATTCCTAACTCCTAACTCCTGACTTACTTTCATTTCGGTGGATTTAGGCGATAACCCATACCATAAATTGTTTCCAAACAATCCTTTGCACCTACTGATTCTAAACGATGTCGCAATCTTCGTACTAAACTTGTGACAGCATTGCTTTCTGGTTGGGTTCCCCATTCCCAAAGGGTATCTTCAATTTGTTCGCGAGATAAAACTTGATTGGGATGACGCATTAAGTATTCCATCAACTGAAATTCACGGGTTGATAGCTTTGCTTCTGCTTTCCCTCGTATCAAAGTCAAAGTATTTAGATGCAATTGTAAATCTTCCAACTTGATAATATCACCTTGCCAAAGTGGCGATCGCCTTCCTAAAGCTCTTACTCTTGCTAATAGTTCGATTACGTCAACTGGTTTTACTAGGTAGTCATCGGCACCAGCATCTAAACCGGTGACTTTATCGTTAGTGGTGTCTTTTGCGGTTAGCATCAAAACAGGAGCGGTTTTACCTGCTTGTCTATACTGATGACATAATTGAATGCCACTTATTTTAGGTAACATCCAGTCTAAAATCAACAAGTCATATTCTTTTTGAGAGATCAGCCACTGTGCTGTATCTCCATCTTCAACAGCATCAACAATATGCCCTGCTGCTGATAATGCCGCGTGCAATGGCTCCAACTGTCTCCCGTCATCTTCTACAAGTAGAATCACCATAAGCCTTTTAACAGTTATCAATTATCAATCATTTAAATAGTAACGTTCAGGCTTTTAAGATATTTTACAAAAAAGGCATCGGCGTGATGGGCAGAAGGCAGAAGCTAAGAAGTATTAATAAAAACAAAAGTTGCTGAGTTTAAAGCTCAGTAAAAAATAAATAATTATACGTATATAGTCTGGCTATTAAAGTATAAAAAATTAATAATTTAATCTTACTCTTTTAAGGGTGAGTACCCATCACGCCGACTGTCTCTAACATAGCTGCCTTCTGAATCTTGCATTGCGGGATTTTTCAGATCCCACAACAGGAAGCCCGCCTTTCATCATCATTCTATGAGTTATTAACAATACATTTAGCATCTAGCACTAGAAGATCTGAAATTTTTGCGGCAGTGCAATTTGGAACAGTTTTGGATAAAGCTGGGACATTTCCTTGCTGTAAACTTTGGAATATACCCTTAGTTATTGTGACTAATTGATCTTCATTAAGATTACTTACATAATATTGCTTCAGCAAAGAATTGTTGTTGATATATTCGGGTGTGAAGGCTCCAGATTCTAATAGCCAAAAATCTATTCCATATTTTTGAATAAAAGTTTTTACATCCTCCAAATCCTGGCTATATTGGGCTTGAGTTAAATCTATAACTCGTTGACGAAATTTGCTGTAATAACCAAAGTGATAGGGAATTCCATATTCTCTAGCAATCAAAATTGAGCGTTGCGAAAATGTAGGGAGATTGTCAACTTCTCCTGCTATGGAAGCAATCAGAATATCTTTTGGTTGTTTTTGAAAAAATTCATATAAAGCAGGTTTACTACCTACTACATAGCCAGTTGAAGGATAATTAAAAAGTAGTGTAATAGTAATAAAACTTGTAAAAAATAGTCCAATCAACTGCCGTATTGTAGCATAAAAATTTATTTTCCCGTTAAAAGTAGATAGAATTGCATCCAGAATAATTGTTAAAACAATAGCTGCAGATATAGATAAAATAATTAAAACGTTATGTCCGGTGTAACGGCTAGGGAGATGAAGCTTAAACAGTAAGACATGGGCAAGAAAAAACATTCCTAGGGATACAATTACCATCTGAGATAAAGTAGTAATTTCCCTATTAATTTTTTTGATACAGGGAAATGTAGAAGGAAATAACATCATTAACGGTAATAAAAATCCAGAACTAAAAGTAATAGGACTTGAAAAGACTGATGGAATATTTAATCCGCTACGTCCTCTTAAAAAATAATTTTTAAGACTGTCAGTAAAAAAAGAAGCCCTTCCTGCTGGTTGAAATTCTGCTAATTCCTTTGCTTGAGTAACTGTTATTACTGGTGCAAATTCTGATGTTTTGAGAGCGTATGGTAACATCACTAAAAATGCGACTCCTACTCCTACAGCACAGAATAAATAATCATGTTTTCTTTGAGAAAACCGAAATCCTTTACCACTCCAATCCCACAATCGCAAAATTAAAATACCAACACAAATAAACACATATTGAGGATAAAAAAGTCCTAAAAGTACCAGAACAACCAAAGATGGTAGTAAAGATTTACGCAATAAATAATATAAAAATGCAAGTACTAACGGGTATAAAAATGCTCTGGGTGTAGCAGAGATCAAGTCATCATTTGCCCAAACTTGTTGATTAAGTATCAAAGTTGCCAAAAATCCAGTAAATGGCAAGGGGATAATTTGTAAAGTAACACCAAAGCAGTAGCCAGTAGTAAAAAGCCCTAAAACTAGCGGTAGAATTTTATTGAAAACTAAAGGATTAATACCTAAAAATGCAAATATTCGATAAAGACTGGAGTATCCTACAGGAGCTACAGATTGAAAATAATCCGCAATTAAATCATTGGGAAACAAGTTTGCATCTATATACCGCAGCATCCAAAATACATGCTGTCTTGCATCATCCTGTACAACATATTCACCAGCAAAAGCTTTTTGCAATTCTAGTATTGCGTAGATGACTGAAAAAGTCATACTTAAGGTAATCCAAAATATGACTTGGCTTTTTGAAGGTTGATTAGTATCAGTAAAAAGTAATCTACGCAGGCGTAAAATTAAAGAGTTTGTCCACATATTTAAGAAAGTAGATAATAATGATTATGAACAATTAATCCATGAAAAATCTGAAAGTGCTAAGAAATCAAATACGAAATATATTCAAGATTTTTTTTGTGTTTTACGCATATTCTGAATAGTCGATAAATATTGACCTAAAAAAGGAATTCCTCCCAGTGCTGGTAATAAATATCGGGAAGTACAAAGTAAACCCAATGCAGCAGCAGTAGGAGCATTCATATATGGTTGAAAAAAGGCTATTAAAGCGGCATCTCGCGTACCAACTCCAGCAAAAGTTAAAGGTAACAAACCTGCTAATATCGCCAGGGGAGCTAATGCTAAGTGCGCTAAAGGGGGAACCCAAGCTTTGAGAACAAGGGTGAAAAACCATATTTGTAAAAGATGTCCGAACCAAATAATAATTGAAGTCAGAGTAATTTTTAATAGATGGCGTTTGTCTCTCCAAAAGTATTTATGCATTGAGCTCCAAGAATCGCGTAATTTTGCAATTTTTAAGCGTATTTTCTTCGGAGCAAATCTACCCGTGAATTGAAATAATAAATTAGCAAATTCACGAGAAGCAATTAATAATAATCCAACGATTAAGCCAAAGACAACGCTAGCTGTCATGATCCAAAACAGCCAATCTTTTTGAGGATAAAGGGTTAATCCAAAAGCACACCACAGCAGCAGCGATAACATATCACAAGCTTTTTCAAATACAACTAAAGATAAAGATAGCGATCCCTCTAAATGTCCTCTTTCTTTAATAAAATAAGCTTTAACTATATCCCCCATTTTTGAGGGTAAAACCATATTTAATACGCTTGCTGTTAATATCAAACGATTTGCTTCACCAAATCCCAAACGAGTGCGACTGGGAGTAAGTTGTTGCAAGCGCCAAGCTGTTAGCATTGTTAAGGGTACAACCATACCCAAACTAATTATCATCCACAATCTATCGCTATTTTGAAATACTTCTATTAATTTTGGAAAATCGATTTTCCAGTAAATAATTACCAAAATTGTCAGACTAACGGCGATAGAAATTAGTTTTTTCATAGTATTTTTTTCATAACTGGCGCTTAATTTCTAATACTTGAGAAGGAGCTAGTTTTTTTACTTCCTCAGTTAAATCCAACCAAGGTTGTAATTGACTTCTTTGAAATGTCCGACTCATGACAACATAAATGGAAGTTTGATCGCAACCAATACCCGCAGAAATTACATTATCCCAACTCTGTGCGTGAAGTTCATCGGTAATCTTCCATGTTTCATTTTCCCATCGTAATCGACGAATAAAGCGAAAAGGTGCGTCATTTTTACCAGTAATTAAAATACGTTGTAATATTTTGCGAATCAAGTTAGGAAAAAATCTCCCTACAGTTAACATTACAACTCGCAGAATAAGTAAATTGAGCGGTGTCATTTGCTTTTGTTTAGCCCATCCAAGATTTCCGCTAATTGTAATTTCATCATCACTAATATTAATTTTATAGGGTGCAACTAAATGACCTACTGCATTTTTTATCTTCCCTTTATCTCGCACCTGCAAAGAAATTTGTGTATCCGAACAAACTAATTTATTATTGCGAAATAACCTGAAAACTCCACCTTTATTTAAAGCTAAATACAACTGTGTATTTGAACGACGATCGATCAATATTTTGGCATTCTTTAACCAAATACGATTCAAAGGAGATGCCTTTACTAACGATCTTTCCT
>JBCBQE010000221.1:0-8780 GCA_039820385.1 Cyanobacteria bacterium J06635_10 | reverse complement strand
GTTAGACTACTCCAAACTGTGGGGCTGGGTAATGAGTAATAAGTAATAAGTAGCAAGTAATTACGATCGCTCGAACCATGCCCTTGGGGATTATCGCTAAGCGGTTATATAGTAAGTGATTAGCCGGACTTGATATAGGAATCCGGTTGGATTAATCAAATTATTCTTTGAGGTAGGGAACAAGGAATAGCAACAAACTCTACCGAGATTTCATGCCCTCAGGGCACGCTACGCTGACAAAAATCAATTAGGATTCTTATATAAGATATACTTTATTTCACGTAATAGACAAGTATAAAATTAACAAAAAACTCCAAATCAGCGCTAAAATAAATTATGCTACCGGAACCGCGCACAGTGCCCCTAATTTTTAATTATGGGGGTGTAGTGCGCTGGCGAATTTATTCGCCAGTCTCATCGGACTTTATGGTATGTTAATTAAAGCGGTAAAGCGCACATTTAAAAAGCGAAGGGCGGTCTAGCGGACAGACCCCGATCGGTCACCCTGGGGGCAATAAGCCCAAAATCTTGTACAAATGTGGGAGTCAAAGCAAAAAATTCAATAAACCATTCCAAACGCGGTCGGGCAGTCCGTGTAAGCTTGTGGACGTATCCAAACGGGGATATTTGAATACTTGTATTTAGATATCTCGAGGCGAAGGATGAAGCAAGAATTCCCTTCAATTTATTGATGGGGAGTGTCAAATACCACCCATTTCTAAGAGTGGTATGTAGCACTAAACTTTTTTGTCAGCGGTAAAACAATAATTCAACTATCAAAAGCGATGGCCAATACCAAAGTGTACTTTGCTTTCCCCTTGATCGTTGAGGCCGTAATCAGCACGAATTAAACCTAGAGGAGAATTAAAGCGCACGCCAGCACCAAAACCAAAGCCTTCACCTGGTTTACTGCGTGCTCCGGCAGGATCCCCCAATACTGTATCGCCAGAGCCTAAATCTGTAGCGAAGTCGGCAAACAGTACGCCTCCTAATGAGTCTAAGATGGGGATGGGAAAGCGATATTCTGCAGAAGCTAATACGTAAGAGCGTCCGTTACCAACATCACCAGCATCGTAACCGCGAACGGAATTGGAACCACCTAAATTAAAAGTTTCATAGGGTGGTAGATCGCCAATTACTGTACCAGCTTGCAGGTTAAGAGCAAATACTTGACTTTTAGCAGATTTAAATAATTTTACTGGTACATATTGTGTATAATCAGCCCGCAAGCGATTCATGGAAATTTCCCCTTGTCCTAAGGGAAGCGATTGTTCGGTACTTAACTTCAGAACAGAACCTTTAGTAGGATTAAAAGGATTATTGCGACGATCTTTAGTAGCGCTTAAAGATACAGTCGCTAAGTCATCAATACCTGTACCACTTTTTGTCAAAGGATTATTAGCCACATCATTGGCGGTAATTTTACCTTTCCTGTCGCTGATACTAACGCGGGTATAATTAAACCCTAGGCTGGTGTTCCATCCGTCAATTGGACGTTGAAGGTTTACGCTACCACCAATTTTTCCTTCCCGAACTTTATCTCCGTTAGCTAGCCTAATATCGCTATCGAAAGTATTAGAAAGTTGACGACGACGAAAAGCATTTATACTGTAACCTAAGCGATCGGGGTTATTTGCTCGATAAGGACTAGTAAATTTACCATCAAAGTTTAAATCCCGTCGAGAAAGCTGAAGATTAACATTTAAGTTTTCGTTTATACCACCAATATTTCCGTCTCTATAGTTTAAAGTACCTATGATTCCTTGGTCTGCGGTATAATTACCACCAACATTTACAGAACGCGCTCCACCTTCTTTAACGTAGTAAACTACGTCAACTTTATTCGCATCGCCTTCAAGTTCTAAATTTACTCTTTCAAATAATCCGGTAGCATATAACCTTTGTATATCCTGTCTCACAAGCTTTTCTTGGAATATTTGACCTGATTTAAGCTTTATTTGCTTTGTTAAAAATTCTGGTTGAGTTCTTCCTTTTATTGGTTTTCCTTTTTTATCGACTGTCTTATTATCGTCATTAATAAAACGGAATTTGATATTTTCGATTAAACCTTCGGCGACATTTACATCTAATACTCCTTGACGGCTGGGTTTAATTGTAGCTACCCGTGCCAAGCTATAATTATTTTCGGTATACCACTTATTAATATCTTGTACCGCTGTCTTCATCGCAGCTGGGCTAATTGGCTTTCCAATTTGCGATTGAAAGAATTTTTGAGCTACTTGATAAGAAAGCGCTTTGGCATTAGACAATTGCAGCGAATGTACAACTAAAGGTTTTACCTGATATGTGACGTTTAAACCTTCATTGTTACTACGACTGTTCACAGTAGCGTCAGTAAATAAACCAGTTTCTAAAATAGCCGTCACATCTTGTTTTAGCTGAGTTTGGCTAGTTTCTCCCCCCTGTTGCGTCTTAATTACACTTTTGATAATTTCCTCTAATTCCGGTGTTACTCCCACTATCCGCACCTCAGTGGCAGTAACTACCAATTCATTTTCGGTTTTTGCAGGAATCCCAGAAGAAGGAGGGGGAGTAGGGGAGACGGGAGAAGTTTTAACAACTAATTGTGTTTCTTGTTGTTGCTTTTTAGCTACTAACTGTTTACTCTTAACCGGTAACTGTTTACTGTTCCCTGTTAACTGCTCACTGCTCACTGTTAACTGTTCACTGTTAACTGTTAACTGTTCACTGTTCACTGTTGACTGTTGACTGTTCCCTGGTTTCTGAGAAAATTGTTGGGTTACTACAGTTTCTGGTTGAGAAATAACCCGTGTTGGTGCGGATGTATTCTCAACTACCGGAACTACAACATTTTCTTGTTTTTGTTCGTTGTCAGGGGGTGTAAAATCAGTTGCAGCAGTTGCCTGCCCATCGATATTGCTAGCCGCTAACGTGGCTAAAGTAAAAATTGCCGCAGAAGAAACTCGCATAATATTTAGCCTGAATTACTGGAAGTTAGTGTGTATTTGGATAATGAGTTTGATAATCAGTTTTGTCTCCGGAGGATAATACTAACTCCCAGTTTATAAAGGTTTACTTATAATTTCGGTTATCCCTCTTGCTCTTTTAGACAGCTAATAAAAACTTTTTGTTTCTCATGAATGAAGTTTCACCCATTTCCGTGACTAAAAATGCGCCAGTTACAACTTCTCGCTTGCGGTTATTGGTACTGAGCAATGGGCATGGGGAAGATGTAATTGCAGTTCGTATTTTACAAGAATTGCAACAGCAACCTAATGCACCAGAAATCTTTGCTTTACCTTTGGTGGGTGAAGGGCGTGCTTTCCAACAATTAGATATTTCTGTAATTGGTTCGGTACGTTCGATGCCTAGCGGTGGCTTTATTTACCAGGATGGCAGGCAATTAGCCCGGGATGTACGTAGTGGCTTGCTGCAACTAACTCTCAATCAATTTAAAGCTATTCGTCGCTGGGTGAAAATTCAAAAGGAATCAGGTTATTCCACCAAGATTTTGGCTGTTGGGGATATCGTACCGTTATTGTTTGCTTGGTTGAGTGGTTCAAACTATGCTTTCGTCGGTACGGCAAAATCGGAATATTATCTACGGGATGAAGCTGGATGGTTGAAACGAGATTCCCTAGCCGCACGTTGGGAAGGCTGGAGTGGTTCAGTTTATCTACCTTGGGAACGATGGTTAATGAGTCGCAGTCGCTGCCAAGCTGTATTTCCTAGAGACTCTTTGACAACTCAAATATTAAAAAATTGGAAAATCCCTGCTTTTGATTTAGGGAATCCGATGATGGATGGGTTACAACCAAGTTTTTCACTACAAACATTTTATAATACCGATACTCGACAACAAGAAATAGAACGTCCTTTAGCTGTCACTCTTTTACCCGGTTCCCGTATTCCAGAAGCTTACGACAATTGGGACAAAATCGCGATCGCAGTTTCTAGTTTAATCGCAATGTTCCGCCAACAAGATTTCGTCGGACATACCTCCGGTAAAATCCTATTCTTAGCAGCTATGGCTCCCGGTTTAGACTGCAATATTTTAACTGAAACCCTTAAAATTCAAGGTTGGCATCTCCTACCCAATGAATCATCTCCTGTCAATATTCCCGATCCCCAAGCATTGACATTTAAGCAAAAAAATGCATGGATGATTTTAACTCAAAATAATTACAACGATTGCTTGGATCTAGGAGACTTGGCGATCGCCATGGCAGGTACAGCTACCGAACAGTTTGTAGGGTTGGGTAAACCAGGAATAATTATACCCGGCTATGGTCCTCAATTTACTCCTGCTTTTGCAGAAGCCCAAAGTCGTCTTTTGGGTTGTTCAGTAATTTTAGCCGAGCAACCGGAGGATGTAGCTTCTCAAGTCAAAGCTTTGTTAGCAAACCCCGACAAACTTCATGCGATCGCTAAAAATGGCGAGCGGCGCATGGGTAAACCTGGTGCAGCAAAGAGGATTGCTGAATGTTTGTTAACAGTCAACAGTGAGCAGTGAGCAGTTAAGAGTTAAAAGGTTTTAGATTTTGGATTCAGAATTGGAAATAGGGGATTTTTCTGCGTTGGAAAACAATAAGGGAGCAAAATGCTGCACTTAATGATTTTATATTTCATTATCCATCTCGCTCTAAGATTACCTATCAAACTTCTCCCCCCTCTACCCCCTCTACTCCCTCACTCAATTAGTTAATTGTAAGCGCGGGAAGCGAGTAATTCCTAACTGATAACTTTCAAATATTCCGCTGGTACATTATCCGTTAACCATACCCCGTTATCGGAACAGTAGAAGATAAAACCCGCTTCATACATCTTCGCTGCATTAATTTCAAAAACTACGGGTTTTCCATGTCTAGCACCAACTTTTCTTGCCGTAGCCATATCGAATGATAAATGTACGTGGTGGCGAGACATTTTACAAAGTCCATTTTGCATAATTATTTCTACTGTTTTATGTCCGGTGCCGTGATAAAGTACATCGGGAGGAATGGATGGTAGTAATTGCAAATCTATATCTACACTATGTCCTTGATTGGCTCGAATCTGCTTACCAGTTGAATCAAAAGAAAAGCGTTTTTTGTCGTTGTTAGCAACAACTTCTTCCAAATCGGTACGAGTTATCGGAAAATTATTTTTTCTACAAGCTTCTAATAATTCATCGACGGCAACCCAACCTCCTTTCTCTAATTTAATACCGATTCTTTCTGGTTGGTGACGTAAATGTTTGCTGAGGTATCTACTGATTTTGGTTAAACGATTGTTATTCATATAGGATAATGGTTTTTTTTTGAATGAAAAAAGGTATTTCTAGGATGCTTGTAGTTGTAAAATAACATTCCCATAACAATGTATCTATTCTTACATATTTGACATAGATTGATTCCCATGAATATTGATATGTTCGCTGATTATTTGTTGTGGTAGTAATACTAAATTTGAATAATTGCTATTATAAAAGAGAGTAAATATGCTTAAAGATGAGCGCCAACATACAAAAAATTCTCATTTTGGCAGCAATTCCCCACAAACTGCGCCTAGATCAAGAAATACGAGAAATTGAAGATGCTATCCGCAGAGCAAGCAGACGGGATTTATTTGATATTAGGACAAGAATTGCTGTACGTACTCAAGATATGCGCCATGCGATCGCCGAAGAAAAACCCCAAATTGTCCATTTTTGCGGACATGGTTTGGAGGATGGCAGTTTACTGATTGAGGATGAAGGAGGATACAATAAACCCGTAACACCACAGGGATTAGCAATATTGTTTAAACAGCACGCTGACTATGTAAATTGCGTGTTATTTAATTCTTGTCATTCCGTAAAAACTGCTATTAGTATCAGCGAGCATATTAACTATGTTATTGGGATGAATCGGGAAATTGGAGATCGAGCTGCGATTGTCTTTTCTCAAGGTTTTTATGATGGTTTGGGCTATGAAAAATCCGACAATCAAGATGTGTTTAAAAAAGCTTTTCAGGAAGGTTTAACTGCAATTGCATTAGAAGATTTGTCACAGGTATCTACTCCAGTTTTGAAACAAATAAATTTGAATAAAAATCCTTTTATAGATTCAAATAAAAATATATTAAATATATATATCGAACGACCGCCAATTGAAGAAAAATGTTTAAAAGCAATTTTACAACCCGGTGCCCTAATTCGCATTAAAGCACCGCAGAAAATGGGGAAAACTTTGCTTTTAGAAAAATTACTCGATTATTCTAGAGAGCAAGGTTATCAAATTGTGAAATTAGATTTTAAGCTTGCCGATCAGTCTACCCTCACTGACTTGAAAACTTTCTTAAAGTGGTTATGTAGTTATGTTTCCGATACTTTAGAAAAATCATCAAATTTAGATGAATATTGGCAAGATAGTTTGGGGTTAAATACTAATTGTACTCGTTATTTTCAACGGTATTTATTAGCAAATATTGATACTCCTTTGGTTTTGGCGATTGATAATTTTGAGCGGTTATTTCAATGTGAAAATATTTTCTCCGACTTCTGTTTAATGTTGCGGAGTTGGTATGACACAGCCAAACAAGGGGACAGAATGGGTAGAATGTGGCAGAAACTGCGTTTAGTTGTGGTTAATTCCACCGAAGTTTATCCTACTCTCGACACCAATCGCTCTCCTTTTAATGTTGGTTTAGCCATTGATTTACCTGAGTTTAACCAAAACCAAGTAAAGGAAATGGTGAGGAAGTATCAATTAGATAGTCAGTTGGGGGAACAAGGGATTATTAAATTAATGACTTTAGTTGGGGGACATCCTTTTTTATTACAATTGGCGATTTCTAGTCTCAAAAATCACGAAATATCTTTAGAATCACTCTTAAATCTTGCATCCACAGAACAAGGAATCTTTAGTTCTCATCTACGAGAACAATTAGCGAGTTTACAAATGAATTCTCAGTTAAAGGAAGCATATAAACAAGTTGCAAAGGAAAATCAACCCGTTCAATTTAATCCGGAAATTACTTTTAAATTACACAGTCTGGGTTTGGTGAAAATCCTTCGTAACGATTGCATTCCTAGCTGCGGTTTATATCGTCAGTATTTCTCGGTATTTTTAAATTAACCTCACCCCCTTCCCCTCTCCTTAGTAAGGAGAGGGATGCGTGACAGCGCGGGGTGAGGTTTCCAAGCGTTGTAAGATATGAATTATGACTGAAGAATATATTCATGATTATATATTTTCCGGAAGCTTACCGCAAAACGCTAGCACCTACGTCACACGGGAAGCTGATGACGAATTATATGAAGCGCTACAGCAAGGTAAATTTTGTTATGTACTGAATTCCCGACAAAGTGGAAAATCCAGCTTGCGAGTGAGAACTATGAGTCGTCTTTCACAAGCTGGGGTGGAATGTGCCTCGATTGATTTGTCTTCCGTTAGTATCCAGAGCGCCACACAAAATAATTGGTATACGGATTTGATTGTCAAGTTAATTGACAGTTTTGCTCTAGTGCTGGATTTCAAAGACTGGTGGGAGAAAAATCAATTAAACTCACCTTTGATGCGATTTACTAATTTTCTAGAAAAATATCTGCTGGTTGAAATTGAAGAAAATATTGTTATTTTTATTGATGAAATTGATAGTGTCCTCAGTTTAAACTTTCCCACCGATGATTTTTTCGCTTTTATTCGTTGCTGCTATAACCAGCGAGTTGATAATCCCCAATATCAACGTCTGACATTTTGTTTGTTGGGAGTCGCATCACCCAGCAATTTAATTCAAGATAAACAACGGACTCCCTTTAATATTGGTAAAGCAATTTCTCTTAAGGGGTTTCAATTACAGGAAGTTGAGCCTTTAGAAAAGGGTTTGAGGGGAAAATTTATTGATTCCCAAGCGGTAATAAAAGAAATTTTAGATTGGACAAAAGGACAACCATTTCTGACGCAAAAGTTGTGTCAGTTTATGGTGGAAGAATCCAAGAAAGAAAATCCACGCTCTGTTAAGCAAGTTGTCAGATCGCGGATTATTGAAAATTGGGAATCTCAAGATGAACCAGAACATCTGAGAACTATTCGAGCCAGAATTTTAAGAAATGAGAAACGTGTTGGGTATTTGTTGGAATTATATCAACAAATTCGCCGTACAGAAGTAGAATTTGAGATTGCAGCAGATAATACTTTAGAACAAAGTGAATTACTGCTTTCGGGATTAGTTGCGATACGACAGGGGAAGTTAAGGGTTTATAACGCCATATATAAAGAAGTTTTTAACCACAATTGGGTCGAAAATAAATTAAATAATTTGCGTCCCTATTCAGAAAAGTGTAAACTTTGGATTCTTTCTGGCGGGAAAGATGAATCTCAACTGCTACGAGGACAAGCTTTAGCAAATATTGAAAAATGGGCGAAATATAAGAATTTAAGTTATCAAGATATACAGTTTTTAGTAGCTAGCAAAAAGAAGGAAAGTGAACATAAAATTGCGGCTAAAGAAGCAGTAGCGAAGTTGAAGAGGGAGAGGAAGGATAAGGAAGCAATAGATAAAAGAAATTGGATATTGACTGAAGCTAATAGAACAGCTATGCATCGGATTCGGAATGTAACTGTTATTTTAAGTTTTATTTTATTGGGAGCAGTAATTTCATTAACAATTGCTGGTAAGGAAGTTTTAGAAACAAAAAATCAAATTGAAGAATTCAAAAATAAACTTAAAAACAAAAAAGATAAACTTGAAGAAGTAGAAAAGAAACTTAAAGAAGCATACAAATATGTTGCAAGTCCTCTACAGCTAAAAAAATTGGCTGAAGAATTACCATCGGG
>JBCBQE010000220.1:0-8784 GCA_039820385.1 Cyanobacteria bacterium J06635_10 | reverse complement strand
AGGTTAATCTTCTATTATATATAGGCAGCGTACTCTAAAATGCTTGCGTACAAAGCATCCTATAAAAACTTTTTTTTTAAATTTACAATTTTGATGATCACCTAAATTGTGTTTCAACTACCTCTATCGGTACGCATCTTAGTTGTAATGCAGGCGCAGTAAATCAAACTTCACCTCGTCAGCAACTATCGACAGTCTGTTCAGGATGCGTATATTAGGATAGATTTTCCTTTCCAGAAAAGGTATACTGACGAACAGAAAAACCTCACCGTTTGAGTGAGGCTTTTCCGCTTCAATTATTTTTGCTTAGAGCAGTTGCTGCTGCTTTTGGTTTCTCGACTAAGATTCTATCATAAATCTTTGAGAATCAATAGCAACCAGATACTGCTGTGAGCAAGAAATGTCAACCACCAGTAGTATATCATGGCTAGAAAAGAACCAAGACAAGCTAACAATAGCGCCAAAGCCAAAGCCGCTCGGGAAGCTCAAATGCGGGAGAAGATTGGACATATCATGGACTACTACGAGGGTAAAGATAACAACCCTGCTGAAGATCCAGATAAGCCAAGACCGTTGGACTACAAAGATGATTCAACGCAAGCAGAAATGACTGCGCTTCAAGAAGAATTATCTGCCTTAGCGGCTAGTGTAGCTATTCTCCAAGATCAATACTATACTTCTTTAGAAAAGCTGGATGAAGAGATTGCCGATCGCGAGTTAAAAAAGAATCAGGAAGAATATGTCGAAAAATTTCTTCAAGGGGTTTTAGCTCGTAGAAACAAGCATAATTACAAATACACCGAGAGAGATTTAGAAGAGTTCTTAGAGTGTTTTAATTGTTTGCGTGGCTCCTCAAAGTGGATAGAGGAGAAAGCGGATTACGTGAATCAGGTTTTTAAAGAGTCGGGACAGTACGCTGAACTCCAAAACATAAAATTTAGATTTGAATCAGCTCTGAGAAGCATGGAAGAAGCGGTCAGTCCACCGGAGACTAGTAAGAGCTACCCTGACCAACCAAGTAACTGGGATATCAATTTAATCAATCAGCGACTATCAGCACTAGAGGAGGAAAATTTACAATTAGCATCTGAAGTTGAACTGCTTAATTACAAAGTAAAAGAATCTAGCGCTATACAAGGCATGATGATCCGCTGGTTCTTCCTTTTATCTCAAGGCGAAAAATTCAACTACGCTGACCTTCTGGAGGTTCTAAATAATCGGGATATTCGTAACCCAAAAGAAGAGGAGCCTTTGAACGCTTCGTTTCTGCGAACTCAGGAAGCTGAGCAAATTTACCAGAACTCTCTGGAGATTCCTAAAGTAATAGAACAAAAGAAATTTGTTCTAGCTCAAGTTTGGGACGCGATCTCGTCCCATAACCAAAAATGTGAACTTTACGAAGATTTGGCTCCGATTTGTCCTTGGCTTCCAGTGGTCAGGGCTGTCGTCAACCATTATTTTCTCGACGTAGGGCGAAGAGTGCTGCAAGGCTCCCTAGCAGACAATAAACAGCAATCTTTTCTTGCTGCCCATCATTTTTTCAAAAATTACAATCCTCAAGAGTTTTGCTTGAGCGAAAATGACTCTCGTCGGCTTATTGAAGATTGGAAATTTTCTTATACGAAAAAAATTGGCTTAAAGCCTTCTGTTCAGAAGAAAATTGATAGTACTTTTAGCTCAACTGATTTTTGTCCTAAAAGACTCGCAGACTCAGAACGGGATGCAATCATCAAAACTTCCGCTCAAGGAATCGTTCAGCTTTTTGGAGATTCTTGCGAGATTCGGTTAAGGAGTGAAATTTTGAGTGGAATCACTGAGGGAAAACTTTAGTTTTTAAAGTGTTGTCAATTTTGATTATTTAAAAAGCGGGTAAAAATAGGGGGGAAACGCTGCATCTTGCTCCTGAAGGAAAAGATGCGGTTTTTTTTTAGTTGTTGGTTGACAATTTTAAATCTTGCGTAGAAGGGCTTTTTTTTTACTCAATCTTTAAATGGCAAAGTATTCTGGGTTTATTTTTTAATGAATCTTGTTTTTCTGTTGAAAATTAAAAATCGGAGCTAATTCTTTCAAAAGCTTCGTTTTTTGAAGTTTTGCTTTGTTTTACAAAAACAGGAAAAAGCTTATTGAAAAATATTCGCAACTCCACTTTTTGTAAAAACACCTAAACGCTTACCATGCAGGGAAAATCAACATATTGACACTTTTAATCTTTCTACGGAGAAGGATAAAGCTAAGAAACGTGGAAATAGACCCTATACGGAGAAACGCACCTAAACTTTGCTCTGTATGGTTTGTAGCCTTTTTTCAAAAAAACCAGTTTCCCCGTTTTTTTTCGTTTTCTAGCAAAATCGTAACGACTATGACTTATACTTAGCGAAGCGAGGATGGATTCTAAGCCGTTTTAAATTAAATAGATATATCAGGATGAGAGCGACAAAAAAATAGCAGCCAAAATAAAGCAGATATCTCAGTTAAAACGCATAAAAAGAGGTTGAGTATATTCCCTTCAAAACAATAACCTACTATAGAAAAAATAGAGGAACAAGTTAAATATATATTTTATAGCACTTACCTTAATGACAAAAATCCTTGAAACTCTTGTTTAGAGAAAGCTTCAAGGATTCAAGTTTTATTTTCTTTGAAGAAAAGATATTACAAGTTCGGAATACTGAGTTTCCTATTTGACTTCATTCTCCCATCTTTGGGTTATTCGGTTTATCTCGTATTTCAGTGATTCTTTGTTGAGTCTGCGCTTCACTTCGAGAGTCTTGCGTTCTTCGTCAAGTGTGGAACTTTTTCGGTCGTGCAAGATTTTTCCGATGACCGTATATATATGGTCTTTTAGAAATGGATAACAATCCAGAACATTATTGAAAAGAAATTCAGCGTATTCTAGAGATTCTTGAGCCAGTACGTCCTCGAACAAAGCTTGCCAATTCGTACAAACGCTTTTGAAGAAAAGCTCGTCGAGCGTATACTCGTTGCCGTTGCCGTTCAATAAAGAAAACTCCTGTTCGCGTAAATCCATCTCTCTTCTGATTTCACAAGACTCGAAAAGAGACGGCATTCCAGTAATTTTATTCATGTTCGATACATTTATCTCGTTTGATTAAAACATTATATCAACTTTGAACTTCCAAGAATCCTTGATGGGTCAAATGTGGGCTTCTCCTGTTCTAGCTAAGAATAAAACCCTTATTTTCAATACTTTCAAGGATCTTACCGAAGAAAGTTTGATGCCCTTTTCTTAGGAGTATGAGGTTTTTGTTAAGTTTAATATCTCCTTTTGCGTCTCAGTTAAATTACTTACGTCGAAGGTAACTTTTTAGATTAAGTAAAAAACGAAGAAATCCATTTTTTCAAGAAGAGGCAGGAAGTCTGTTTCATGACA
Source organism: Cyanobacteria bacterium J06635_10 (assembly GCA_039820385.1). Taxonomy (GTDB): domain Bacteria; phylum Cyanobacteriota; class Cyanobacteriia; order Cyanobacteriales; family Nostocaceae; genus Rivularia. The sequence goes on along the minus strand of JBCBQE010000220.1, from coordinate 5,393 downwards.
CAATTCTCGGAAGATTTCCATCACCGAGAGTCCTTGTCTTGGTTCAGCCAGTAGAACTCTTCAGCCTTTAGGCGTAGGGAGTCTCAGCTTTCTGGGTTAAGCTTCGCTTGACGCATATTCTTCCATCTCTTACGAGCTTTTTCCTCGTATTCCCGAACTAGGTCTTGATTTTCTTCTAGGAATTTCACGTTGAAGGCGTGACACTCAAATAACTTCTTTAGTTTCCACGCCTTATCCATCTCAGGGTATCTTTCGCAAACAAAGTCAACTCTCCGCTTAACCTCTTCCGGATTCTTCTCGTACTCGAACTTTATATATCGTGCCCAATGGAGTTGAACCAAGCTTAGATACTCGCTCCACGAATCTTGAGAGTCTACCATTTTTTAAAAAGATGCATTTTTTGTTTGATTAAAATATTATATCAAATTTGATTTTAAATGAGTTAAATAGATGTGCTGAGTTTATTAAAATTTTGAATAGGATTTTTCTTATGTATTAAGCAGGTGTTCATGGGCGCAAATATTTGAAATTGAACAAAAGGATAGTCTATGCTTAATTCTTTTACTGCTTTTTTGCAGGCATCTATCCTAGAAGTATAAAATAAATAAGCTTTATTAAATTCAATTTCAGATACAATTTGAGTTAATTGTTCTTTAACTTCATTTTTGTCTTTTTTATTTCTTTTCATGATCAACACTCCAAAAGTTACTATTTTTTATTTTATCACAAATAGCTTCATACAGTAATAAAAAATAAATGTCAAGTAAAATCATTAAGAATGTTCTCACCACATAAAACATATTCAAACAGGCTTGCATTCAATCCGGACTATTTTTGTTAAAATGTAAAAAATTATGAACGAAGTAAATGAGTTTTCACGTACAGACTAATGTTTCGCCTGAGTCAAATCTTCACGTTTTGGTAGATAAGCCTGAATTTCAAAAAACTTTAGCTGACTTAAGAGTCCAGGCTTACAAGCAGGACAAGGACAACTCAATCAAAAACCAAAAACTAATAGAAAAGCTAACAGAAGAAAATCAAAGACTAAAAGAAGAGAGCATTGAACTTAAAGAAATAAATAAAAGATTAAAAGCAGAAGTAAAACGTATGAGCAAGTAATTTTGGTACAATAGAACAAGTAACGTTGCTACTAATTGAACTTATGTTTTTAACCAAAGAATCCGATCAACTTAATCAGAGAGCAAATCAAATCAACGATGGCTTGAAACTTGCGTCTTCTCCTTTTGCTCAACCAGCTTTTGTTAATTCCGAATCTGGCGAAGCTATGACCCAAGAACAAGTCGTTGAGTATGTCGCTAAGTCTAAGATTTTCAGTACATTCGCAGACCCCGAAGCACTGGCACAACAAAACGCAGCTCTTCAGGGTGCTAACTTACAAACTTTAGAAGCGATTTCCGAAGCATCGGAAGAGATGACCGAAGAAGATGGCAAGATGCTTGACCAGTGGGGGGAGGAATACAAACCTACGCCTAAGACCGGGCGCAACATGAGCTATAACGAATCCGAACATGTTGAATTGCTTCCCGACGGAAAAATATTGCACAAAAAAATGTCCAACTACAACAAGACCGAGATGAGCCAATCGATTTATTCTATGGAGGAGTTTGAATCGTATCTAGCTGGTACAATGGCTACCGAGGCTTAATTTCCTTGATATCTGTTTCTTCCATTGCAAAAAACTAGTATGTAAAGCTATTAATTGATTCCCGGTACTTAACCGGGAATTCTTTTGTACACTCATAGAAAAAACAATATGTACGCATCAAATCGACCCATTGGAACCTATCACTCTCCGAACTATCACCCGCGAACGAAGTTGTCGGATCTTCCTCAATGGGCAAAACAAAATCAGATCCAACAGCATGTCATTATCCCAGAAGCTAGGGGAAGATTTGGAATTAAGGCATTGTATTGGGAACACCCGGAGTCAAGAAGCTTGGGCGAACTAAGCAGAAGGGAGAAGGGAATTTGAGAAAAGTTAAATATTTTATTCTTTCATTATTTAGCGACCGCAGGCATAAATCTGAGCAACTATATCAGTTGCGCTCCGAAGGGCATCAAGAAAAAGTAACTGAGGTTGAGCTATCAAAATTTTTTCGAGAGGAAGGTCGGTTGAAGTCTTTTGAGGATTCTGTAGTCGCTGAATATGTAACGACCCTTAAGCACGAGCTTTATTGCTGGCAGCACGTAGAGCGATTGAACAAACAAATCAAAGAACAAGCTAGAGTTTTTAATTATAAAGATTATTACCGTTCTCAGGGGTGGCAAGGCTTGTCAACGAAAGAGATACAGCGGCACCTGAAATTTCGCGACAACAACGATCCTTGCTTAATAGAATTAATCCTAGTTACTAACTCTTCAGGCTTAGCTTCGTATGTGAAGCAATTTAAGCACAAATCAGTTCTTTTTCAGTCAAAAGGGGAAGAAATTCAGGAAATAATCCGATTATCTGAGGAGTTAGACCGAAATAATAATTTGCATTTGCAACCAGCAACTCAAAACAGCTTGAGTCAATACCAGCTAACCGAAAAACAAACACCAGACCTCTTGGGGCATCTAGCTGCTGTTTGGCTGTACAACAAGGCTCTGAAGGGCTTCTCAGGATTTCAACGAACAGGAGTGATGTATGCCCAGTAACTTTGACGACTTTATCCATGATCCTGCATTTTTAGATATTACCGAAAAGGTAAAAAACAGGGGTCTGCGATCGCGACTTAGCTATAATTCCCTATCTGAGATTTATCAAAGTGATAATTTTATAGCGAAACTCGTAGAAAATCTATCCCATTACTTATCTTCTTTTCCTTGGCAGTTAAAAACAACCAATAATTCTTTAGCGGCTGAAGTAAGGGAATACCTTGAATCAATTTCCTTGATGCGCTTCTTAGGCAAGGCATATAAATTTGCATCTATTTATGATATATCGTATCTTGTTCTAGCTCAAGATTCTGATGCAGCTTTAAGAATTGAAGATGTTGTGCATCTCGGAAATAGATATGACACGGATGTAACTAATTATTATCGCTTTACTCCTTCGTTTTATCCCTCAAACAATAGAGAGATATTCGCTTTTGATGGACAACTTCTAGAAATGGGGTCTTCGGATTTTATTGGTAAATACTACTGGCATTACGACAGATACCTAGAAGCTTTAGAAGATGCCAAACTTTTAGCTTCAAGGGCTGATTTCACCACAGCTTTTCTTGAAGACTTAGAAACTTTAGTAAATGTGACTACCCTTGAAGAGCAGCAGCAGCATCTAAATAATATAAAAGAAAGTTTAGACAACGCCAAGATAACCGGAGGGTCAGCAATATTCTCTGGGAAAGGAAGAATCGAAAATCATGGAAGAGATTCATCTGAAGCAATTAAGATAATAGAACCCTGTAAGGAAGCATTTATAGCCGCTACTGGACTTCCTGAGTTTTTTGTTATGGGTAAAGTTTCTGCCGGTGGCGGATTTGGCAATTCATCCGATTTAGAAAAAAATACCATTACAAATTTAGTTCGCTCTCGCCGTCAAATTTATTTCACTCCTGTCGTTAATTTTATCATTGACAGGTATTTAATTACAACAGGAAGAATCCCAGGAACTGTTTTAATTGATTGGGATGTAACATCTCCTGTATCTGGAAAAGAGCAATCTGAAATAGAATTAAACAAAGCCCGGAAGCATGAAATAGAAGTTAAGAGCAATATTCTATATCCCGAAGAAATTCGAGAAACCTATTATCAAAAATCTGGAGAAGAAGAAGTTTCAATTGAGGATTCAGTATTTGAATCAACACCTCTTCCTTCTTCTTTAGCAAGAAAAATATGGAGTGAGTTTCAATCCAAGAACAACATGAGCTTTAATGATTCTATTCGTTGGAGGGATTGCAGGGGGATAGAAGACTCTCCCCAGGACAAGATGTTATTTTCAAAGTATCTGATATTAAAATGTGCCTCTGAAGAAGAATTTTATCGAAGAGAAGAACTACAAGACTGGGCTTATCAAATAAACAAAAGAATTCGCTACTTACAGTCATTGAATCCGTCTAAAACGAGAGATTCTTGTTTAAGAACTTTGGGAACAGAGGTTACTAAGCATAGAAAAACAATATCTCCCGAACAAATAGAAGCCGAAAAACGATTGCGTTTAAAACAAGACGAAACTCAAGAATTTTTCAAGAATTTAAATTAATTTTTTCTTGAATATAAAAGCAAGCCCAGATAAAAGCTCTACACAAGCCCGAACAACTGCTTAAATTAGTAAATTCATAGATTTCATCTCTTAAAGACTTTGCTGGTGTTTTATCGAAGTCAAAAATGTTTTCTTGAAAAGCATTCTTTACGAAGTTTAAAGTTATTTCAAGGTCAAAGTATTTCTCATGAATAGGAACAACCTCGACCTCGACTTGAGGATGAACAAAACTTAAATCACTCGTTGATACAGCGACAGGTTTTTCAGACCGATACTCGGCTTTTATTTCTGGGTTATTTTTTAAGTTTAATCTTTCTATATTTTCATCTTTGATTTTATCAATAGCAGCTTCTAGAGACAGGTAAAGATTTTCAATCGATACAGTTTCAGCTTCTCCGAAATTAGAATCCGTCACAAAAAATATCTTTGATTCTTTTATTTCAAGGATCAGCAAATGAGTAAATTTACTCCAATTGCGATCGCATCCAACGACCCAGCGAATTTCTGGTAGAGTCGAATAATTCGGCTGGTCAAATTCCGGTTCTTCAGGTAAGTCAATTTTTTCTTGCTGGTCAATCGAGAAGTATGAAGGAATATTGACTTTGTATTTATGCTGAATCAATTCAAAGCAATCATATATTTCTTTCCTTGATGATTCAAAATCCAATCTTTCAACCTGAATACCTTTAACTAATGGAAACTTCAAGTCGGGATTGACTATAAATACAAAATTATATTTAGAAGCAGATAAAACATATGAATCAACCCTGCTTCCGAGTGACATCTTATTTCGATTAAGCAATCTTCCTGGTGGTCTTTGTTTGATATTTGAACCTATATTACTGAAAAACAATGAAGAAGTTAAGCCAGTAATTTCTTTATTTAAACAGTCATTTATTTTCGTCAACACTAGTTGTGTCGAATATTGTTCGTACTCATAATAAAGCAATTCTTCGTATTCATTTAAATAATCGTCTTTGGACAGAATCACTGTTAAGTTTTCGCCTATAAAGACAAATACTGTATAACTTTGATGTCTGTCTTGGTGTTTCTTTCTTTTGACTAATTCTTCGATATTGGTTATTTTTTGCTCTGGCTCAGGGATGTGTGTTTGAATCAATCGATAATTTATGAACGACTCTTGCAGCTTTTTGATTCCTATTTTTTCGTTAAAGATTGCCATTTTAGG
>JBCBQE010000219.1:0-8796 GCA_039820385.1 Cyanobacteria bacterium J06635_10 | reverse complement strand
ATATTACGCCCAATTTGCAATTGATGTAGATATCAAAGTTGAGACAGAGCCAACTAAAAAGATGATTGGTATAGATTTAGGTTTAAAATATTTCATTGCTGATAGTGATGGTAATGTAGAACCTAGCCCTAATTTTTACCGCAAGTCCTCCAAACAGTTAAATCGGGCAAACCGCAAGAAATCCAAGAAGTACAGCTTGACTAGGAAAAAAGCTAAGCAGAAACAATCTAACAACTACCACAAAGCTAGAAATAGGTATGCTCGGAAACATTTGAGAGTAAGTAGGCAACGTAAAGAGTATTGCAAGAAATTGGCATACTGCGTAATCCAATCTAACGATTTGGTCGCCTATGAAGATTTAAATGTCAAGGGTATGATTCGTAACCGACATCTGGCTAAGTCAATAAGTGATGCTGGCTGGTCAACCTTCCGTAACTGGTTAGAGTATTTTGGTTTGAAATATGGTAAAGTTACCGTTGCTGTCCCTCCCCACAATACGAGTCAGAATTGCTCTAGTTGTGGTCAGAAGGTAAAGAAATCTCTGTCTACTAGAACTCACGTTTGTCCAGAGTGCGGATTTGTGGAAGATAGAGATGTGAATGCTGGTATCAATATACTCAAACGAGGACTAAGTACTGTGGGGCACACAGGAACTTACGCTTGGGGAGATTTGCCCTCTTGGGCGGTTGGCGCAAGTCTGCTGTCTAACGGCGAGTCGCCGAACCAAGAATCCCTGCGGCTTTAGCCCAGGGAGTGTCAATAAGCAGATAAATCAAAATCTAAAATCGCGCCACTTTGATAACCGAGTAAGTCTCAACAAACAGTTTTCTCGGAACATTCATAGTGGTTCTAAAATCTCAAATAATACGAATTGTATGACTTTCAGAGTGCGTATTGCTCCCAGTCCAACTGGGAATTTGCATATTGGTACGGCGAGAACAGCTGTATTTAACTGGTTGTTTGCTCGTCATCATGGCGGTAAATTTATTCTCAGAATCGAAGATACCGATACAGAGCGATCGCGTCCCGAATATACTGATAATATCCTTGAAGGATTTCGTTGGTTGGGATTGGATTGGGATGAAGGTCCATTTTTTCAAACCGAGCGCTTGTCCATGTATAAGGAAGCAGTGCAAGGTTTACTCGATAGTGGATTAGCTTATCGCTGTTACACTACCTCCGAAGAGTTAGAGGCATTGCGGGAATCTCAAAAAGCTAGAAATCAAGCACCCCGTTATGATAACCGCCACCGCAACCTGACACCAGAACAAGAAGCAGAATTTAAAGCAGAAGGACGTAGTTTTGTAATTCGCTTTAAAATCGATGATAGTCGCGAAATTGTTTGGAACGACTTGGTAAGGGGAGAGATGAATTGGCGAGGTAGCGATTTAGGTGGCGATATGGTTATCGCTCGTGCGAGTGTTGATGGTATCGGTCAACCATTGTATAATTTCGCCGTAGTAGTGGATGACATGGATATGCAAATTACCCATGTGATTCGTGGAGAAGATCATATCGCCAATACTGCCAAACAAATTCTGTTGTACGAAGCATTTAGTGCAAAAGTACCAGAATTTTCTCATACTCCCTTAATTTTAAACAGGTCAGGTGCTAAACTTTCCAAAAGAGATGGCGTTACCTCGATTTCTGACTTTCAGAAAATGGGTTTTACAGCCGAGGGATTGGTTAATTATATGACCTTGTTAGGATGGTCACCCCCGGATTCTACCCAAGAAATATTTACTTTAGAAGAAGCTGCCAAGAACTTTGATTTTGAGCGGGTTAACAAAGCCGGTGCAAAATTTGATTGGGCAAAATTAGATTGGATAAACAGCCAGTATATTCACAGTATGCCGGTAGATAAACTTACCGATTTACTCATACCTTTTTGGTCAGAAGCGGGGTATAAATTTTCTGAAACCAAAGATCGTGCTTGGATAGAACAGTTAGTGGCCTTAATTCAACCCGGTATAGCCCGTTTAACTGAAGCTGTAGAGGTTGCCAAAATGTTTTCCACCGAAACGGTAGAATTCAGTTCCGAAGCCAAAGAACAACTGCAAAAAGAAGGAGTTGTAAATGCCCTCCAAGGAGTTGTGGCAACTTTAGATAATCAACAGTTGAGTGAAATTAATGCCTCCAATGCTAAGGATATAGTAAAACTGGTAGTTAAAGAGCAAAACGTCAAAAAAGGCTTATTGATGCGGAGTTTGCGGGCTGCTTTAACCGGAGAAATGAACGGCCCAGATTTGATCGAATCTTGGGTATTGCTTAACCATATTGGTTAAGACAAGCTTCGTTTAGAAAAGGCAATAGCTGGTTAAAATTCTATAAATAAAAGCATTATAACCAGGTTAAGTACGTCAATATCTTGAATAAATACCTTGGGGGCGCATTTTATGTGCCCCTGTTTATTGCCGGGAATATAGTTTCACTCTTGAAGCTGTGGAGGAAATTCCATCCGGATTGTTGCAAAATGCTATGAGAGCAATAATTATTAACTCTTAAAAATCTCTTTGCGATGTAATTTTAATTTACCCAATAATTAGTTAATTACTCTGATAAAAGGGAACAATATTTGTAATTTTAATGTCATTTCAAGCACTTAGAAAAAAAAACATCAAAATGTCTACTAAATTAATAAGTCGAGCAATCAAGTTATCATTTGTATTCTTATCAGTGACAACAGCATCGCTGATAAGCACCGCAGTTAACGCTGAACAACCGGAGATATTTGGAGATATAACCATCGAGCGCCCTTTAAAAGAACCCCTAACAGTTCGCGGAATGAGCGGGGGTACCATACCAGTAAAACAAATTACAGACAGAACTGACACGCCAACAGGAGCTTGTACTGGGTACATAGATAAAGAACCAGATCATACTCTACGGTTAAAAAATAAATTTGATTATATGAAACTGGTAATAGAAAGTCCCGAAGATACCACTTTAGTAGTTCAAGGTCCCGGTGGTACCTGGTGTAACGATGAATTTGAAGATAAAAATCCCGGTATTGTCGGCGAATGGCTCGATGGAAAGTACTACGTTTGGATCGGTTCCTATAAGCAAGAACAGTATCTTCCCTACACTTTGATCATCACTGAAATTAGTCAATAGTATAGGGGAATTGGGCATGGGGAATTGGGCATGGTAAAGAGCGCGCGAATTCCTAACTCCCCTTCCCCATCCCCCCATCTCCCCATCTCCCCATCTCCCCATCTCCCCATCTCCCCATCCCCCATCTCCCCCTCTCCGGAGTCAAGAATGGTAAAAAGTCTTAAAATTAAGTTACATTTAATTAAGAATAATAATAATCTGGTGGCAAATGTCGTATTTAGCCTTCAAGCAAATGCGGCAAATGAAAATTAAAGGGATTTATATACATCCGTTTCACATAAATTATGTTAACGGGGTGATGCATCCCATTGGTATCTAGAGGCAAATTAAAATGAAATTCTCCTGGAGAGTCCTAGTTCTTTGGACCTTACCGGCTTTGGTTATAGGCTTTTTCTTTTGGCAAGGGGCTTTTGCTAATGCTCCTGCTGATATGGGTAAAAATACGGCTAGTACCAGAATGACCTACGGTCGTTTTCTGGAATACTTAGATTCTGGTCGCGTGACTATGGTGGATTTGTATGAAGGTGGTAGAACAGCTATTGTGGAAGCTGTCGATCCAGACCTTGATAACCGGGTTCAGCGCGTGCGGGTGGATTTACCTGTTAATGCTCCTGAGTTGATTAGCAAGCTCAAAGAAGAAAATGTCAGTTTTGATGCCCATCCTGCAAGAAATGATGGAGCTATTTGGGGACTTTTAGGCAATCTGGTTTTTCCAATCTTATTGATTACTGGACTGTTCCTTTTGTTCCGTCGTTCCAGCAATCTTCCTGGGGGCCCCGGGCAAGCCATGAATTTTGGTAAGTCTCGGGCACGTTTCCAAATGGAAGCGAAAACCGGAGTCATGTTTGACGATGTGGCAGGGATTGAAGAAGCGAAGGAAGAACTGGGTGAAGTTGTTACTTTCCTTAAACAGCCAGAGAAATTCACTGCTGTTGGCGCGCGCATTCCCAAAGGTGTATTGTTAGTAGGACCTCCTGGAACTGGTAAAACTTTACTCGCAAAAGCAATTGCTGGAGAAGCTGGGGTACCGTTCTTTAGTATTTCTGGTTCCGAGTTCGTGGAAATGTTTGTGGGTGTGGGTGCTTCCCGCGTTCGCGATTTATTCAAAAAAGCTAAAGATAATGCTCCTTGTATCATCTTTATCGATGAAATTGACGCTGTAGGAAGACAGCGGGGTGCCGGTATCGGCGGTGGTAACGATGAGCGGGAACAAACCCTCAACCAGTTACTTACTGAGATGGATGGTTTTGAAGGTAACACCGGCATCATTATTATTGCTGCTACCAACCGTCCCGACGTACTAGACGCAGCACTATTGCGTCCCGGACGCTTTGACAGACAGGTGATTGTTGATGCACCCGATATCAAAGGGCGTTTGGAAATTTTGGAAGTCCACGCACGCAACAAGAAATTAGATAAAGACGTATCTCTCGAAGCTATAGCTCGTCGTACTCCCGGTTTCACCGGTGCAGATTTGGCGAATTTGCTCAACGAAGCGGCAATTCTCACTGCCAGACGACGTAAAGAAGGTATTACTCTTACAGAAATTGATGATGCTGTAGATCGAGTAGTTGCTGGTATGGAAGGCACTCCTTTGGTAGACAGCAAGAGTAAGCGTTTGATTGCTTACCATGAAGTCGGACATGCTTTGGTGGGAACTTTAATTAAAGACCACGATCCAGTACAAAAAGTTACCTTGATTCCTCGCGGACAGGCACAGGGTTTGACTTGGTTTACTCCCAGTGAAGACCAGGGATTAATTAGCCGTTCTCAGTTGAAAGCAAGAATTGCTGGTGCTTTAGGTGGACGTGCTGCTGAAGAAGTAATTTTTGGTAGAGATGAAGTTACTACTGGTGCTGGAAATGACCTGCAACAGGTAACTGGCATGGCGCGACAAATGGTAACCCGATTTGGGATGTCCGATTTAGGACCTGTATCATTAGAAAGTCAACAAGGAGAAGTATTCCTTGGACGTGACTGGATGTCACGCTCGGAATATTCCGAATCGATCGCCGCTCGTATTGATTCTCAAGTTCGCACGATCGTCGAAGAGCGTTATCAAGCAACTTTACAAATGATGCGCGATCATCGTAGCTTGATGGATAGATTAGTTGATTTACTAATTGAGAAAGAAACCATTGATGGTGAAGAGTTACGTCAAATTGTGGCTGAGTATGCTGAAGTACCAGAAAAACCACAATATGTTCCATCTTTGTAATATCTGATGATTTAATTTTCTTCAATTTGAGAAGTTTTTGAAATTATAAGAATTAAGTGGATGCGATGATATCGCGTCCTTTTTTTTGTATACTATTAGGACTTACGCAAGCCCTCTTTTAACTATTTATCAAATTAAATATACAAAAACAACAACTCAGTATCATATTCAAATTTTTTCCGATTTTTCCTTATTACAAAACCAAGAAAACCCATCATTTTCATCTTTATAACTAGCCCAATCAATATTGCGTTGTTGTTTGCACATTTCTACAAAATTTCCTGGTGTTAAGTAATAATCTTCACCTGTTATTTTGTTAATGCATCTCCAATCATATATAGTGTGAATATAGTTATGATTCGGAGTTTCAAAGTCAGAACCATAGTTTCTTTTACAATATTTTTCTATCTCTACCCTTCGTTTTGTATCTTGATAATTTTCTTGTGAAACTCTTGATTTGATTTCATTTGTTAGTTCATCATTATTTAATTTATTTTCTTTTGGTTTATTATTAACTAGAAAAATTAACGATAATGAAGGGAGCGCTATTACTAAAGCAATTAATGAAAATACCTTTATTTTTTCTGGTTTAGGATGTGGCTGATTTTTACCATATCGTAAATATTCCCAAGTCAATGCTTCCTCGGCAGGATTATGGAAGATGGTTGGGAGCCATGATGAAAACTTAAAAGCGGTTTCATTTTCTTTATCTAAATCTTGTAATCTATTGCGTGCATGACGTACAGAAAGAAATAGTGATTCTCCTGTTGAAAATTTACCTAAAAAGAACTCCAAAAATTTCTGTGCAGCTAAATTAATAATCACCTCACGCATTATCACAACATGAGGGATTATAGAAGTTATTTCTTGAGCTAAACCTAGCCCATCACATGAATTAAAAATAGCAAGCTTTAATCCAAGTTTAACGGAATGTTTTAATGCTTCTTTGAGAGTTTTAATAGATATACTTTCTGTAGTATTAATAGCAATTTGACCAGTTGTAGCACTATTTTGACTTGAACTATGTCCTGCAAAAAATATAATATCGTATTGTTCGTTCCATAATTTATTCTTGATTGCTTCAGAATCTGCTTCTTCAAGAAAAGTGATTTTCGCACCTGGTAACTGTTCAATAAGTTGTTTGTCTTTATCTGTATTTATACCTGTACTGTCACCCAAAATAGCCAATATTTTTACTAGATTATCTGTTTTTTTTGTATCTTGCGTTTTTTTGTACTGTAAAGGGCTTAATGCAAATTCAGAGTTATTATAATCGGTAAATAAGCTCCATAATTGCCAGGGTATTTGACGAAGAGTATTATCGGAAGTTTGAATGATTAGGTGAATTTCATCTTGTTTATTTAATGTGGCTCGTAATTGATTTTGAAGTTTTCTCCACTCACTACATGATGAGCAATCGAGCCATTGATTTATTTCTTCTGTGATTCTATTTCCAGTCTCTTGATATGAAATATTCGTAACTTCTGCTTTTTTTACTTTGATTGCTCGCGATACATTTTCATCGATTAATCTATGGTAATTTTTTCGCCAGTTTATTACTGCTTCCTTGATATTTGGTGCAGTTGGTAGATTACCTTCCAACCTTTGAGAATTTTTGCCTTCTTCTATGATATCTATTAGTACAGGAAAGCCATTTTCACAAGTTCCATCCTGTATTTTAAAAATAACTTTTTTCAACATTATCTTTAATCATACAAAATGAACTTAGCGGACTTCTTCTGTCGTTATAAACCTGTTCGCTAACAAGAATATTCACTCTAAAAGATAGTGTCATACCCTAAACGGTAAAGTCTTCTAATACGCTAAAATCACCTAGGACTATTTTAACACTAAAATTGTCTCCTACCTCTCCGGTAAGCCCGCGTCGTATAGTATTATCCGTATCTCTGGCTTCAACTTCAGCTAAAATCTCGGAGTCATGAAGCAATATGAGTTTTAATCCTATAGGAAGAAAAGGCTGATTTTTGCAGGGCTGTACTCTCACATCAACATCCATTTCTTCTTGATTTTGAGTGAGTTTAATTTCTACAATTACTTCAACACAATTACCATCTATAGATGTTCCCAAGTTATAAACTTTTTTACAGCTAATATTAGAATCATTTTGCTGGTTAGTTGACTCATTTAGCGTGCGAACAGCAAAATCTAAATTTGGTGTACTGTTGAATTTATTGATAATCTCCCAGGTAGGCTCAATAATTCCTTTTAACCACTGACTTAATATTACAGGTTTTGTAGTGGAAGTGATACCAATATCAATAACTTCGGTATCAAGTATTTTGTTTAACTCCCCTGATTCAAATAGTTCTTGCAATTTTTCAAAGTCTTCTCGCGAGCATTTTGCATAAATCGTTTCTTCAGTCTGATAATCCATCATGATTTATCCGTAAATTTTAATTTTGTTTTGTTCTTCAGTAATTCGTCAGTCACTATTTATTCAAATTCAATACTAGAGATTATTTTCTTCAAAAAATCTATCATATCTTTTGATTTTTCTTTTGATATTGTTATTGCTATTTTTATTTCATCATCGCTATTATCAATATTATTACTAAGTTTACAGACCTTTTTTAATTCTCTAATTAACTTCCCATTCTTGAACTGCGGTAGAGGAATATCCTCATCTAATCCTATTAATTCTTTCAGATAAGTATTTAACCCTTTTGAAGCATCTGAACGTAAAGTGCCACTTCTTTTGGCAAGATGTTCTTTATTCCGATAAACTTCTTCCCGTGAGGGTATTCTGTTTTCATCATATATAAAAGCAAGTTCCTCTTTTGGATATTGGCAAAGCATTAAACACAAATACTTTTCCTCAAAGTTTGTAAGGCTCCTATTCCTTTTATACTGACTTTTTATATCTTCAATTTTACAAATTAAGTCATTAACATCGATACCCGACCTCTTTTCAGCTAATTCTCTTAATTCCTTGAACTCCATGTTTTTAAATAATACGGTAGATATAACACTTTTTGTTTAATATATCACCGCTTATATTTGGTCTATATCCGTGTAAATGATGAAAACATGATATTCAATATTGTTAAACCATAATATCTTTATTGGCTATTACCATAATTTTACTTGTGATAAGCCAAGTACTATATACGACATTAAATTTCATTCATGTAATATATGAGATTGACTCATTGAGAATATGACCAACAATTTTTTTTAATTTGTTGGTTTTTGTTGGTTGATGTTATCTGCGATGTGGAACTAATCTATGTGCATACCGAGGAAAGGGTTGTCAACGCGAAACCCAATGTTCCTCCCGAAACTTCATTAAAGGAATATCAATGAAAAAAGAATTGACTTTAGCCTTAGCAGGAACAGCCATTGCTGTAGTAGCTAATATTGCCCCCGCAATGGCTTACCAATCGCATGAACACGTATTTTATCGCAGCAGACGTATACAAAGCTTGAGCCAAGCAGAAGGTAAT
>JBCBQE010000218.1:0-8796 GCA_039820385.1 Cyanobacteria bacterium J06635_10 | reverse complement strand
ATTTACCGTACCAGCAAATAACCCTGGTGCGGTAAATGCTAATGAAGTGAAAAAGTCTGTATTTGATAATATCTCATGATTGGGACTATTGCCAGGCTGACTGATTACCCAAAAACGAGTACAATTTCCTGGGTGATCGTTAATGCCGTTAGCAAGTACGGGTAGATTATATAGTTGCGCGGCTCTACGAGATGAAATAGCTGCGGCAACTTCAACATGTTCTAATTTTTTCAACGCTTCTGTTGTGGAATTAGTGGGAATTAATTCCACTTCAGGGAGGAATTTCTCCAACCATTTCTGACATTGAGCTAATGCTTGCGGATGAGAATAAACTGTCTCAATATTATCTAAGCCTTGGGAACAGGAAATTAAGGCGTGAGTAATAGGCATAACTAAAGCTAATTGAATTTGCAAAGCTTCGAGTTGCCATAGTGTATCTAATGTAACAGTGACTCCTCCTTGAATAGAATTTTCTACAGGTACTACCGCCAAATCTGCTTGTTTTTTGGCTACAGCAAGAAGTGTTTGAAAAATACTCGGATAAGGACACAATAAAGCTTCGGTTTGAGTATTTTTAGTCAGCCAACTGACATAATATAAGGCTGCTTGTTCTGCATAAGTACCGGGAGGTCCCAAATGTGCAATTGATATCATATTTATAAAACCATTAATTTGGACTTTTCTTACCCATGTTCGCTCTATAACTGGAAAATTTCTATTATTAATTTCTTCTTAAGGCACGCTCTGTCAAGGGCTCCCATGAGATTTTTTTAGAAGAACAAAATTTGGCAGGGTAGCCGTCATAATAAAAAATATGCAACTTTTGGTGTTCCAGGTTACAGCGATATTGTTACACATCTCTGATTACTTCTAATTTTTGTAAAATAGCAGAACATTTTATTTGTTAGGTCTCCTTAAAACCTAAGATACCAAATAATATACCAACTTTATTAACTCAAATTGATACTATATAGATACTATAAGTAACAATAATTTTATAATCAAAAAGAGTATAGATTTTTTACAAAACAAAAACCTATACTCTTGTTTCACAAAATATAGTTATCGACAAATTCCTGTCACTTAACCATGGCTACTAAATTTCAAGCCTGCCAATCTGTAGAAATTCCCGTTCCATACCAGCCTATTCCAATTAAGCATTACCTACGCCAACCCCAACGTCTTGTTGATGCGTTGGTCGATCCAAGCCGTATTGAACAGTTGAGTAAGTCAGTTTTTCGTTTAAAAATGCGCCCTTTAACTTTTATGTCGCTTAATATTCAACCAATCGTAGACATGAAAGTATGGGCTTTGGCAAATGGAACAATTCGTTTAGAATCAGTAAGTAGTGAAATTCGTGGTATAGAATACATCAATCAACGTTTTGAACTTGATTTACAAGGTAACTTATCGAGTTACGAAAAAGATGGAAATACTCGCCTTAAAGGCATAGTCAATTTAGAAGTAAAGGTAGAATTGCCGCCACCTTTCTCTTTTACTCCCAAACCAATATTAGAAGCTACCGGTAACGGCTTACTCAAAAGTGTACTACTAACAATAAAGCAAAGATTGTTACGTCAACTGTTGGTTGATTATCGGCGTTGGGTAGAATTACAAACAAAAAATAACTGCTTTGACTCCGAAAACAATGATTTTAACGTTTTCTTACCCTGAGTAGAAAAGCCAGGTAAATCCTATTTTGATATTCTTTAAAGAATTTGACAAGGGCGAAAAGATTTCCGATGCAAGCGCGAGATACCGTAATTTTGGAGTGCTAATAAATGTTTTGGACTACCATAACCCTTATTTCTTTTTAAATCGTACACCGGGTATTTGCTGGCAAGGCGAATTATCAGTTCATCGCGCCAAACTTTAGCAACAATAGACGCGGCAGCTATTGCCAGTGAAAGAGAATCTCCTTTAACTATTGTTTGTTGCGACAGAGATAAGTTTTTTATCGGCTGATTTCCATCAATTAAACAAAGTGCAGGCTGTACCTTTAATTTTAGAACAGCCCGCTTCATTGCTAAAAGTGATGCTTGCAGGATATTAAAAGAGTCTATTTCAGCCGTAGTTGCAAAACCTATTTTCCAGTCTATTGCAACATCAAAAATTTGCCTAGCTAACTGAGTTCTTCTAGAAGCAGATAGCTTTTTACTATCTTTAATCTTAGTTGTGAGGAGTTGGGGCAAACTGCTAGTATCTGGTAGAACTACTGCTGCCGCTACAACAGGACCAAACAAAGCACCTCTCCCGACTTCATCTACGCCCGCAATTAATCCTAAAGTATTGCAATACGCAGAAAATTCTAGCCAATTTTGTTCGGGGGGAAGTTTTGGCATGTCAATTGCAGCGATAGATTGCCCAAATTTTACCATAAAACTGGCGATCCAATCCTAGCTAGATGGTGCTTCTACAACAGATGAACGACGGCGGCGACGACGCCTGTCTCCTGTTGGAGTTGCTGTTTCGCTTTCATCTTCTATCGTTTGATTCGATTCAACTTGTTCAACTTGCTCAACTTGTTCAATTTCCTCTTTGGCTGTTTCTTCTTTGTCGATTTTCACCTTCTTAGGAGTTGGGGTAAGGGAGTATGATTCCTCAAGAGTTTCTCCATCTTCACCCGGCGGAACAACATTAATGATTACAGATTTTTCGTTTTTGAAATCTTTTTCCAATTTCTTTAAAGGTGTAACACCCATTAAAGCATAAACATCTTGTTCGAAGGGTGTCATCTCTACAGAAACAATTTCTGGTGGTTCTAGTACACCTTTGACTGATTCTACTCTGGTTCTGTTACGTTCGGGTCTTTCGCTCCATCCTTTACTCAAGCTTGATGGGGAACTATCAGATCTTCTTGTCAATTCCGGTTCTGCTTCTGAGTCGATATCTAAGTCCTCATTAACTAGCGCCAAAGGATTTGCATTTATTTGCGGTTCCTCTTTGCCATTTACTACATTAATACCCAAGCGGCGACGACGGCGACGTTTATTACTGTCGCCCAATTCTTGATAGCTGGGATGATTTAGCAAGTTTAGGTTCGCAAAGTCTGCCTCACCTTCTTCTGGTTCTGCAAATCCATCTACTACTTCCTTATTATCGCTTAAGCGAGGAGCTGAAAGACGCGATTCTCTTTGAGGTAAAGGTACTACACGCTCCGGTAATTCTGTTGAAGCTGTTGTTTGGGAAGTATTTTCCCCTGGTAAATGTACGATATGTCCCAAACCTCCACAGGTTTGACAAGTTTCTCCAAAAAGCTCGTAAATATTTTGACCTTGACGCTTGCGGGTAAGCTCCACCAAACCTAATTCTGTTAGTTGAGCAATTTGAGGACGTGCTTTGTCTGCTTTCAGGGCCTTGTTAAAATGCTCAAGCACGTGTAACTGGTCTCGCCGCGATTCCATATCAATGAAATCAACGACAATAACTCCAGCAATATTACGCAAACGCAATTGACGGGCTATTTCCGTAGCGGCTTCACAGTTTGTCCACAGTACGGTTTCTCTAGCTGTTGCCGAACGAGTAAATGAACCGGAGTTGACATCTATTACTGTTAATGCTTCTGTGGGCTGAATAATAATGTAACCGCCAGAAGGTAAATCTACTCTTGGTTTCAGAGCTTCCTTAACGGCCGCATTAATCCGAAAATATTCTAAAATCGCAGTGCGATCGCGGTGGTGGTCAATTAATAAACCTTGGGGTACTTGTCCGCCGCTCCAGTTTTGTAAATACTGTTTTACCCGCTTTAACCCTGTACTGGAGTCTACTACAATCCGATTGACATCGGCACCATACATATCCCGCAAAACGCGCTGGATAAAGTCATCGTCTCGGTTTAGCAAGGCTGGGGCACGGCTGGATTGAGCTTGTTCGCCAATTGACTCCCATTGTTTTTGCAGAAATTCTAAATCTTCTATAATTGCTTCTTCCGGTTTACCTTCCGCTTCGGTACGGATTAATAAACCCATTCCTGCCGGTTTAATCAAAATTGCTAAGGCTCGCAAACGGTTGCGTTCGTTTTCGTTCCTGATTCTGCGGGATAAATTTACGCCTCGTCCGTAAGGCATCAGTACCACATACCGTCCCGGCAATGTAATGTTACCCGTGAGCCTTGGTCCTTTCGTACCCGTTGGTTCTTTCATTACTTGCACCAATACTTTTTGTTGTGGTGCCAATAATTCAGTGATTGCCGCTGAGGTACGTCTCAACCTTAATGGTCCTAAGTCAGTTACATGAATAAAACCATTGCGTTCTGGGTCTCCAATATTTACAAAAGCTGCATCTATCCCAGGTAATACATTCTCTACTACTCCTAAGTAAATATCACCAATTTGATGATGACCAGTAGCTACGACTAGTTCTTGTATTTGATCTTCAGAGAACACCGCAGCAATTTGATGCTGTTCGGCGATGATAATTTGTTTCGGCATTCAATTTCCTCAAAAAATTGGCAGCTTAAATATTCGGGGATGGGTTGTTATTCAATCTACCCTGCCTTTCCCCTGCAAGGCGCTGCTCTAATAAAATTGCACTTACTTTTGCTCAAATACAGCTGAGCTAAATACACATTGTGATTGCGTTTACACGCTCTCTTATTTCAGAACGGTCGCATATTTTTATAAATAAAATCATCCGTCCGTGTTTAATTTGTGATCCCTTACTGTACCAATGAAGGTATTCAAGTAGAGGCAATTACATTTTGACACTAGGAGTGCAGATCGTGCGGGAGATTCTTTTGAGAATCGGGCAGTGTTACCTAAAATATTCTCGCGAGCGCGAAGCTACGCCGAGTAAGTTTAGTCTTACTGCTGTGTTCTTGGGCTGCACCCCAGAGATGGAGCTTAAAATGCAGGGGCCGATTATAGAGAGATGCCGGATACACCGCGAGTCAATTTGTTTTAAAGCCTGCCCCTGCACAATAGCCGAAGGTAATAGCCCATTTTTTTACGGAAATTGTAACACCGTTAGCCAATTCGGCTTTAGGATAACTCCAATCAACTCATCATTCACAGTGCCATCTGCGCGGGCAAATCTAGGGAAGGGACCTATACTTTTTCCGATTCCCGGCGTAGAATTAAAAGCCTTGTACTGACTTTTAAAGTCTACCTATGATTAGCACCCAAAAGTGCCTCCTCACTGTAAATTTCCCGCCCTAAAAGCTTGGGAATGCCGGAGCCAAAGCTACTATTTACAAACCATCAAATGTAGGAGAAGCAATTGGACGAAGCTAGTACAAGAATAACTGATTCACATTCGTAGCCATAAGAAATTTAGAGAGAGCGTTCTTCAATCTGCCAATGCTTTATCCGGATGGGATATCCCAGCGTCAAGACTCTAAAATATAGAAAACTTTAGCACCCCACATATAGCGGGTAGTAAATCAGTTCGTTCCGTTGCAGCGCCAGAAAATTTCTCTTCATCTAATTCTAACGCAAGGTCGTAAAAAATCAATTCCAAGTTAATCTTAAATCAAGCGGACAATTTCATAACTACAATTGCCTGTTTAATTCTTAAACCCTTAAAATTAGCTTGCTCCGATGTATCTGCAGCAGTTCAAATTCTATTGTCGTTACAAGTTCAAGCATTAATAGAATTTGTTCTGGGCGTAACATTGTACCATCATTGCGACAAGCTCCCACATAACGCAAGATAGCAATGTTACTCGGAGTTGATTCAACCAAAGCTGTCTCGACAATTTCTAACTCAAACAAACGTTCGCGCAGATTTACCGTTTTGATTTTACCTTTTTTTGTTTTGTGCTGTACCCAAATTTCTTCTTTGGCAACGATCGCATCAACCCAATCTTGCCATTGACATAAGATTGCTTCTCTATTACTGCTTAAAGTAATTAAATACTCTGCAGCTTCGAGAGCTTGAGATGCACTTTGGGCTTTTGCATCCACTTGCACTACATCATATATGGGTATGCCTGCGGGTAAAGAAGAACTCAAATCGTTTCGGAAAGTATCAACATCAATTTCTTGAGTTAGTTCAAAATCTACAATTTCATTGTTGCTAGTAGCTCCCAACGGTAAAGCATTTGCGATTGAGATTCTAGGTTGTGGATTATACCCACCGCTAAATGATACTGGTAATCCGGCTCGGCGAACGGCTCGATCGAAAACTCTCATCAAATCTAGATGACCTACTAATGCCATATCATTCTGTTTTCCAAACCATACTCGTAATCGTAGAGCCTTGGTAGTATTGGGAACAAAATCCCCAGCAAATTCGGGAATGGGCGGTGGCGGAACCACTACATTATGACCAAAATCTGTACCGCAAACTCCGCAATGGGAGCAACCATCAAAGGAACAATCGGGAACGGTGGCGGCTTCCATTGCACGTTGCAAATCTTCCTTGAGCCACTTTTTTTCAATTCCTGTGTCTATGTGATCCCAAGGCAGTGGGGCATTGAGGCGCTCGTCTGGGCACAAGGACATCACATTCCATTCACCACTTTGTACCTGGCGATATTTCCAGTCTAATCGGGCTTCGGCAATTGCTTGTTCCCAAGCGGCAAAAGCTTTATTTACATTTTCAAACCAGGAATCCATGCCAGCACCCAATTCCCAAGCACGACGTAGCACTGCTGCTAGAGTTCTGTCTCCCCTGCCGACAAAATCTTCCATCGCTGAAATTCGCACATCGGTGAAATTAACTTTAACTCCCCGAATTCGACGAAATTCTTGCCTTAGTAGTTCTTGCTTGCGTTTAAACTCGGTGGTAGAAACTGAGTGCCACTGAAATGGTGTATGAGGTTTGGGTGTAAAGTTAGAAATTGTGATGTTAAAGTTCAAAGGTTTTCTGCCCTTTGCCCAACATTCCCGTTTTAACCAACTTACCGTTTGAGAAATGCCTAATACATCAACATCAGTTTCACCTGGTAAACCAATCATAAAGTATAACTTTATTTTATCCCAACCTTGCTCCCAAGCTGTTTTTACCCCCCTTAATAATTCTTCATTTGTTAAACCCTTATTCACAATATCCCGCATTCTTTGAGTACCGGCTTCTGGGGCAAAAGTCAACCCTCCTTGCCGTCTTCCACCAAGGATATTGGCAATATTTTCATCAAATCTATCTACCCGCTGGCTGGGTAAGGTAAGGGAAATATTTTCGTTTTTAAGACGATTTTTAATTTCCATTCCTACCGAACTCAAAGCTAAATAATCCGAACAGGAAAGAGATAACAAAGAAAATTCATTGTAACCAGTTTGACGCATTCCCTCAGTTATCGTTTCCACAACTTTATCGGGTTCTACATCTCGCGCCGGACGAGTTAACATCCCTGGTTGACAAAACCTACAGCCTCTGGTACATCCGCGCCTAATTTCGATTGTCAAACGATCGTGTACAGTTTCGGCATAAGGAACTAAGCCGATAGAATAAGCTGGGATAGGACTAGAAACCCGACGTATAATTCTTTTGGGTACATCTGAACGCTTGGGAACAACAGAACCATCAGCAGCCATATCATAAAACTGTGGTACGTATACACCGGGCACCTGTGCCAAATCCAGCAATAAATCTTGACGACTTAATAATAGTTTTTTACCTTCTTCTAAAATTAAACCGATTTCTGGCAATAGTTCTTCACCATCTCCAAGAGCGATAAAATCGAAGAAGTTAGCATAAGGTTCGGGGTTGGATGTAGCAGTTTGCCCGCCAGCAAAAATTAAGGGATAATCTCCCTTCAACCTTTCGAACCATGTGAAAGGAATGCCAGCCAAATCCAACATTTCCAAGATGTTGGTAGCTCCTAATTCATAACTAAGGCTAAAACCCAGAATATCGAAATCAACAAGACTTCGTTTTGACTCCACCGCAAACAGAGGTGTATTTGTCGCCCTTAATTTTGCCGATAAATCCGTACCTGGTAGATAAGCGCGATCGCACAACTGCCGGGGCTGAACATTCAATATGTTGTAAAGAATGATATGCCCTAAGTTGGAAGCACCAACTTCATATACTTCTGGGTAAGTTAATACCCAGCGTATTGTTGCTGCATCCCAAGGTTTCCGTTTTGCTAAAAGCTCGTTACCCAGGTAACGGGATGGTTTTAAAATATCCGACGTGATTAATTTATCTACTGCAACAGCCACTATGCTACTTTCTAGCTACTTCTATTAATTACAGCTACTCACCTCCAACATTAGCATTGATTCGTAGTTAGGAGAGCAGAAAAACTCGATTAGTTTATTATTTAAATTTATCTACATCCTTATTTCCGAGTTTATACTCCTTTTTATACATAAGTAGTATTTAATAACACTAACTAAAGTAAGTACTCTTGGTGAAAAATCTTTTACCTTCAAATATTTCAAAGACTGTATCTAATTGGGTAAGTTCAAAGATAATCCGATGAGAAGGAGAAACCGAACAAAAGCAAAGGCGTTGTTCTAATTGCTTTGCTTGTTTGACTCCAAAGACTAATGCCATCAAACCGGCACTGTCTATAAAATCAACCTTTTCGAGGTCTATCAATACAACAGCATTAGCATCTTGATTGAGGACTTCACTGAGTTCTCGTTCAAGTTTCACCGCATTTACAGCATTTAAACACCCTTGAGGACGAATAATAGTAATTTTAGGATTATAAAGTATCGCTTGCATGGTTACATCCTATTTAAATATTCTTTCTTGAGAGATAGATTGACTCGACCATAATCTTTTTTTATCGCATCGACCATTAGTATTTACTCTCTTTGTCGAATCTTTATTACGGGGCTACTTATGTTTAAAGATTGTCACAATTATCTAGCCAAATGTAGCTAAATATACTTTTTTATAATT